>DASCNA010000337.1:0-2035 GCA_036011305.1 Victivallales bacterium | reverse complement strand
ACGCGCGGGCCCGCGCGGGCCAACGCGGGCCCGTGCGGGCCCGCGCGTACGCCCGCCCGGGCCCGCGCGGGCGTACGCGCGGGCCCGCGCGGGGGCGCCTTGTGGCACACAAGTGAACACCGCGTGTAACCAAAATCTCTGATCCCCAGAGCCATCCCGCACTCCATGGGTGAAAAGCCTTGGCAGACCTTGTGCACAACCCAAGCCTTGTGAGCAGCTTCATTTTTGTTGGCGGGCGTGTAGAACCAATAGAACCACCATAGAACCACGTATAGAACCACACAACAGGCGTGTAGAACCAATAGAACCAGTAGAATCCAGAAAAAGTGAAGGTCTCACTTTTCTGAAATTCTACTGGTTCTACTGGTTCTACACGCCTGTTGTGTGGTTCTATACGTGGTTCTATGGTGGTTCTATCGGTTCTACACGCCCGCCAACAAAAATCAACGCATGCATCTTAGAACAGTGTGGCGCTTATATTGGCACATGCGTGCTCCCGCAGCCTGTGCGGCGACCTCTGGGATAAGGTCGCCGGAGATGGGGATAATATTAGGACAATGAACAAGCGAGCGTACACCCGTACTACGCACAAGGACTTCAAATCCTGGAGGGGATGAGGTGCGTAGCACGCCGCCCCCTGGACCGCACGTACTGTCACAGGGCCAGTGGGTGATTACCAGCCAGTTGTTACAGCCAGCGCAAAGTGGTAAGCCACACGCTTCAACTCGTCACCGTTAGCGCCCCTCTGCAGGGTCTGCTGAGACTGCCGTTGGACTGCTGTCGGAGTGTCGTTGGACTGCCGTCTATCACCAAGGCGGTCGTACTGCGGTGTTGGACCCCCTGCTGTCAAGGTCAAGGTTCGCAGCTCTACACGTGCCGACACGTCCATCCTTCAAGTCAGTGCTGACCTCAAAGCGCCACACATGTGGGAAGCCTGGCACTATGCCATGGATGCGCTATTCGGCCCAGGGACAATGCTCCCCGCAGCGAATCCGCAGCCTTATGGGCGCAGCGCCAGTCGTACTCCCTGTATTGTTAGACGCCTTGCTGTCAAGGTCTTCTTCCACAACTCTTTGGTGTGGTTTCTTCTTGGAATTACTTCGGGTCCAATATTCTTTTGAAACTTCCTGTGCTTCTTTCTGGGACTTGGTTTGGACCATGTGCGCCGAGCCTTGGCGTTGCACTGTGTGTGAACTCTGGTGCGTTTTAATCCCGTCGCAACCATGCCGCCCCCCACAGAAAACGCTTCGCGGCGGCGCTCTCTGACGGTTGACGGACATAATTAAGCAACACCTGTGCACGCACGGGCAACCTGCAAATCGTTGACTCCCCCCCCCCATCCCCCTAACCAAAGTTGAAGCTCGGAAAAATGTTGGATACAAAATGAGGTCCTCAAAATCACTGCAACTTTGGATTGGGGGGCGGGGGGCCCACATTGGAAACATAACGGTCATCTGGGCTAAGTGTTGCTTAATTTAGTCCGTCACCAGTACTGCAGACAGGGTGCTTCCTTGAGTTTAAAGGTGCCCGAATGCGCACCGGCAATTGTCTGGACAGTAACTCCAAACTTGAAGCTTGAAGCTGCAGGCATGCCCCCAAACACCAGAATCAAAACTACAACCGCGACACACTAAGCTTAGAGTCTTAAGCTTCTGAGTGTAAGTTGGAAACGAATTGGATGCCAATCACTATCGTTCAAGCTGGGCAGCATGACTGGTTGCGCGCACTTTTGAGCAAGCAGGGCCAGCAGAAGAGCAATTGATCAGCCCGTGCAACAGTTCGGGTTTCGAATTTACATCTTAGTTTTCGTTTTGGCGCGCTACCGAGAAAACATGCCACTCAAAGCAGGCAGCCTCAGTGACCGCATACCACCAAGGCCGGCCCGCACGGGCCCGCGCGGGCGCACGCGCGGGCCCGCGCGGGCCAACGCGGGCCCGTGCGGGCCCGCGCGTACGCCCGCCCGGGCCCCCCCCCGGACCTGACTGGCCCCCCCTCTGTGTTGCGTCGTGGGGGCCTGTGGTTGCATCGGTGTGGT
>DASCNA010000336.1:0-1674 GCA_036011305.1 Victivallales bacterium | reverse complement strand
TTATTGCAAATACAGCAATCTAATGATCACCAACTGCATGATATTTAGTAACAACGCATATGCAGGCGGAGGCCTCTATTGCTCTGAAGGCAACCCCGTACTTGATAACTCCTCGATCTGCAGCAATTATCCTGATCAGATCAATGGGAGTTGGACGAATGCTGGCGGTGCTTGTGTGGCCTCTCTCTGCACTGATGACGATGGCAATGGAGTTCCTGACGAATGTGACGGATCAACCGGAGATGGCGTCCATGAGGTTCCCTCTGAATACCCAACAATACAAGATGCAATTGTTGCTGCAGGCTATGGCGATACCGTGCTCGTCGGCCCCGGAACGTACACCGGCAGCAACAACTATGTAATCAATCCTAGCGGCAAGCCCATCACCATTCGAGCAAGCGGCAGTGCGACAGAAACTATTCTCGATGGCCAAGGCGCTCGTTGCGTAGTTAGATGTACTAGTGGTGAAGGATCTGACACGACCATCGAGGGCTTCACAATCACAGGTGGATATTCAAACTATGGCGGCGGGATGTACTGTGCCGACAGTAGCCCGACGCTAAGCAACTGCATAATCACAAACAATTTTGCAAATATGGATGGTGGCGGCCTCTACTTATTGAATAGCAACTCGAGCATTTCTGGCTGCTTGATCTCAAACAACGAGGCTTCCAATGCAGATGGCAGCGCGGGCGGAGGAGGTGGCGTCTATTGCGATTCTAGTAGCCCAATGATTTTCGAATGCGATATCACCAACAACGCTGCTAATGGTTCATCTTCGCAAGGCGGGGGTATCAATCTTCTGGAGAGCCATCCAACAATATCTAACTGTGCAATCTCGGAGAACACTGCTCAAGACAGGGCTGGGGGCATTTATTGCAAATCAAGTAGCCCTAACATTGTCGACTGCTTAGTTGAAGCCAACAGTGCCACTACTTATCCCGGTGGAATCATGTGCTATATAGACAGTAGCCCTGCCATAACCAACTGCAGAATTTCATACAACTCACCTTCGGCAATCTATAGCTTTGCAAACAGCACCCCGGCACTCACAAACTGTCTGGTGTGCGGGAACTCGCCCAACCTGATTCAAGGCGACTGGACAGACAATGGCGGCAATACAATCGAAGATCTATGCCCCGAAGACGATGGGATCTTAGAAGTACCGTCGGAGTTTGACTCCATTCAGGATGCAATAGATGCATCCTCTAACGGAGATGAAATCCTAGTTGGCCCTGGAACATATACCGGGTTCGGCGATGCAGTGATCAATACTGTCGGAAAATCAATTACCATTCGCGCAACCGGACTTGCAGAAGAGACCATTATTGATGGCCAAAATGCTCGTCGAGTTGTTGTCTGCGATAGCGCTGAAGGCAATGAAACAGTCATTAGAGGCTTTTCGATAACAGGTGGTGTTGCTCAGTCTGGTGGTGGAGTTTATTGCTCGAATACGAGCAGCCCAACAATTATTGGCTGCACTATTACTGGAAACAGTGCTAACGGATCGTACGCTCGGGGTGGCGGCTTGTACTTCGAGGCAAATAGCAACCCCAGTATTAGCCAGTGCACTATCACCAACAACACATCTAATAGCGATGGTGGCGGGCTCGCATTTAGCGACAGTACTCCAACAATCACAGATTGTGTCATTACTAGTAACACTAACAGTGA
>DASCNA010000335.1:0-1519 GCA_036011305.1 Victivallales bacterium | reverse complement strand
TAACAAAGACTTATTGCGTTTTGCATTATCTGCATTTGAATATGGTTCTCCCTCACCACAATCAGCTGCCTTGCGAAAAGCAGTCATTGCACCACAATCATGTTCTTCATTGTGTTTCCATAATCTAGATAAACTAGATTCTGAAAGGGTTGTTTTAAAGGATTTGTATGTTTTCATATTATTATTATTTATTCTAAATGTTATATTGAAAATTGGTGGGGAGCCAAGGACTTGCACCCTGTGGGTCTAAGACACCAGATTTACAGTCTGGCCCGCTACTCGTTACGGTCTACCTCCCCAAGATACAAAAGAGGATGCAATTTCAGCAGTCACAGGGACTTGACCTACTACTCAATCTAAATTGGAATCAATAGGCCCGGCACCCTTCCTTTACGACTACCTTCTATGAGCAAGTGACTAACCTCGCCATGCCAGGTGTTGTCCAGTAGTCATCTGAACGCACTGTACAATAACATCCTCTTATTCTGTTTATATTTTAGTATTGATATCACCTTTGGTCATAATATAAAAGAAAAGGGGAGACTCCATCTCCCCATTAGTGTGGGGTATTATTTTCTATCGTAGATTCCCCAAAGAATCCATAATGCGGCCAATCCTACTAGACCTTCAGATCCCAATTTGCCGACCAATGTAACAACTGATCCAACAACGTCTATAGGCATGAATGGAACAGCAGCTCCAAAAATGATTTGAAGAACTACACCCAATGCGATGAGTGCAACTCCTAATTCGGTCAGACCTCTGATCCAACCAAGTGCTTTATCTAACATAAGTTTCCTCCGTTAGTGAGTTAATATGGTTATATTTATGATAACAAAAAGTGTGTGAAGGAATGGTAGGACTCTGGATTACCTACAAGTTCGGGGTACTCACTCCAGTTAAGTTCGTTCCCTCCCTGCCGTATCCCACTCTGGTATGAGTGATGTGACTCCCTTCTGTTACCAAAAGGGTGGCCTCAGCTCCACCTGTGATACGCCGGTTTACATCAGTGGACGAAGATGTTATTCACCGCACATTCCAATGCAATAGTCCGTCAACTATTGCAATTCTTTAACATATATTATACATTATAATATTGCAAATGTCAAGTCTTTAATTCAACATTTCTTTTGGTACTTTTTGTGGTACTTCTTTTAGTGTCTCTACTGAAAGATCATAATCATCTTTATTCAATTCTTCATTAAGAGAATGTACCTGAGTCTCAGTCAATCTTAATTTAAGTAAGGAGTGTTTAATACCAGCTTTGATCCCCTTACGATAAAATAGATTTGATACTACAGATAATACTATTATCCATGCGATTGTTTCATACATAGGAACTATTATACCTTATAAATTTTCAAATGTCAAGACATTATTTAACGTAACCCCCACCCCCACCTGTATTCAAGTTGGCAAGTGTGGTAGCATTCTTTTTCTTCATTTCGGATGCAATCCAGGCTTTTGCAATTGGATTGTTCACTGGTTTCTTGATTGCTCTAGTAATTAGTTTTCTAGA
>DASCNA010000334.1:0-1861 GCA_036011305.1 Victivallales bacterium | reverse complement strand
TTTGTCTATATATGGGGTTCCCAACGTTCCTTCTGTGGGTCGCTTTGGGGTGCCTTGGGAGCTCTTGGGGTGCCTTTTGGAGCTCTTGGGGGAGTCTGGGGGGTCACTTTGGGCCGCCTTGGAATGCCTCATAGAAATGTTAATAGAAATGGAGCCACTTACATGATGACGACTGATGACTACTGATGACAACTGATGACTGATGACAATTGATGACTGATGGCTGATGACCGATGACTGAATGACATCTGATGACTGATGGTAGATGACTACTGATGGCTGATGGCTACTGATGACTGATGACTGACGACGACTGATGACTGATGACAACTGATGACTGATAACAACTGATGGCTGATGACTACTGATGGCTGATGACTACTGATTACGGGTGACTGATGACTGATGACTACTGATGACTGATGACTACTGATGACTGGTGACTGATGACGACTGATGATTGATGGCTGATGACTGATGACAACTGATAACTGATGACCGATGACTGCTGATGGCCGATGAGTACCGATGACTACAAATGACTACTGATGACTACTGATGTTTTGCTGACGACTGATGACTACTGATGAGCGATGACTATTGATGGCTGATGACTCATCCCAGGTGGCCTTTTGCCCTGGAGCAAAGCATGTACGGCTGGGACTCCATATGTTTTAGGCAACACACCAGTTAACAAATCCCTCCTCCCCCCGAGATTAGGCAACACACTGGTTCACAAATCCCCCCCCCACCTTAATAGCATAATGGAATAGCAACTTGTATTTGTAACACAAAGCTTACGTTAAATAAACTCCCCCAAACGAGAGAGAGAGAGAGAGAGACCTAGAACCGCTGATGTTAATAGACATGGCCACATACATGCTGATGTTAGATTAGAGATTAGATTATAGATTAGCAGCTGGCCAGCCAGCCAGCAGCCAGCCAGCAGCCAGCCAGCAGCCAGCCAGCAGCCAGCCAGTCAGCCAGCCAGCAGCCAGCCAGCCAGCCACCAGCCAGCCAGCAGCCAACCAGCCAGCCAGCAGCCAGCCAGCGAGCCAGCCAGCCAGCAGCCAGCCAGCCAGCCAGCCAGCGAGCCAGCAGCCAGCCAGCCAGCCAGCAGCCAGCACAGCCACCAGCACTAAAAACATGAGGTTTTCAGAAAAGTCTGAAAAAACGTGTTTTTGAAACTTTTATAAATATAAAAGTTTGCCGTTTTAGGTGTTTTTTACAATGAAATAACTTTTATAAGTTTATAAAAGTTTATAAAAGTTATAAAAAAATCATCGTGCAAAAAACACGAAAATTCAATTTTCACTGTGAAAACACATATAAAATGCAAACTTTTATATTTATAAAAGTTATAAAAGTAACTTTTATAAGTTGTTTATGCAAACTTTTATATTTATAAAAGTTTGCGTTTTCATTGTAAAAAACAATGAAAATGACACATTTTAGCTATACATAATGTTGAAAAACACTCTAAAAATGACTAACTTTTATATTTATAAAAGTTTATAAAAGTTAGCACTGATGTGCAAAAACACTGTAAAAAACATATAAAACAGCCAAACTTTTATAACTTTTATATTTATAAAAGTTTCAAAAATGTAGTTTATTTTGTAACTTTTATATTTATAAAAGTTTGCTAAATTTGCAAAAACACTGTAAAAAACAATGAAAACGACAAACTTTTATAAATATAAAAGTTTATAAAAGTTTGCTTCTTTTATAAACTTTTATATATAAAAGTTTGTAAGAAATTCGACGTTTTTGCTGGCTGGCTGCTGGCTGGCTGGCTAGCTGCTGGCTCGCTGGCTGGCTGGCTGGCTCGCTGGCTGGCTGCTGGCTGGCTGGCTGGCTG
>DASCNA010000333.1:0-1820 GCA_036011305.1 Victivallales bacterium | reverse complement strand
AGAAAGAAGCTGGATGCAGCCCAGCAAGAACATACCCACGCTTTACAAGCAATAGAAGATAACGAAAAAGTAGCAATTTCTAGACAAAAAGCAATAAAAGGTTCTGGAAAATTTGGAATGGGAAAAACTCAAGGTGGTAAAGAAGCCGAAAAAGAATATGCAATAGCAGTAAAGAGTAAAAACTTACTTGGACAAAAAACAGCATTACAAAGAAAATACGCCGCACTAGAAGCCTCTAGTAACAATAAATCTGCGGGGCATACTAAAGCCAGTTTACAAGCAATAGGGCGAGAAAAAGCAGCTATTACTATGGTGATAAAGAAACTAGATGATCAAATATTTCATGAACAAGAAATAGTTAGATTAAATAGAGAACTAGAGGGTTCTCTGGTTGTCCAAGGTGAACTTCTAGATAGACAAGAGAAAAAATTAGCCAACAAAGAGTTAAGGACTAAAGGATATGCTGATATTACGAATGTTGCTGAAACTAAGGGTATGAATGCAGCCTTTAAAGAGTTTGGCAAACAAACAGTTATAGTAGAAAGGGGATTACAAGGAATGGATAAAACTACTAAATTCTTTTCTATGAGTTTATTTAAACTTAAAGGTGCTTTTAGTATTGCAGCTGTAGGAGCTCAAACACTTATGATGGCACTTGGACCTATAATGATGGCAGTTAGTATACTTGTACCTATTTTTATGGGTTTGTTTAAATTAATGGGATTCTTCTCAGAAGAAGCAAAAGCAGTAACTGAGGCACAGAAAAATCTAGAAGAACAAACAAAAATGTTATCAAAAAAACTAGCCCATCAGAACGAAATATATAGAAATAGTGAAAGTACTCACGCAAATTTCTTGGACGCAATGTTAGCTCAGCAAATCGCAGTAAAGGAAGTTATGAAGGCAGTATTAGATCTTGAGGAAGCTCAAAAAGAATATGCAAAAAATACTAATGCATTTGTTAAAAGTATGAATTGGCTATGGGATGGTTTTAAAGATTTTATGGCGGGAACAATATCAATGATAGAGACGGAAGAGTTTGGGCTCCAAATTAAATTTCATATGAGAGACTTAGACGCAAATAAAACTCAAGAGATTTTAAATGGTATTATAGGCGACCCTGATAAGATGAGTAAAGCTATGAAAGACTACCTTAACAGTTTTAATATAAGTTCTGAAGAATTCTTTATGAGTGCTGATGATGGTGGTGCATTAATGAATAAAGAAAAGGAAATAGTAGAAGCATTAACTAGAATTGATTTTCTCAAAAAGAAAATGAGAGAAAGCGATACCGGGGTGTTGGGTATACTCGAAACAATAGAATTAGAAAAGCTTGAAAAAGGAATGACTAGACTTTACGCAACTCAGCAAGATTTGTCGTTTGATAGAGCTAAAGCATTCAAAGATGCAGGAATAGAAATGAAAGAATTACTTAGACTTCAAGACAGACAAATAGCAGGTGCGGAGAATTTAAAATCTATACAAAAAGGAGCACAAGATGCATTAAATGAATATAGAGATAAATTCATTACAAAGACAGATGTAGATAAACCTTTAGCTTCTTTTACTCAATTAATTGATGGATTACAGATGGATAAAGAAAAAATGGTAGTTACAGATGCGGCTATAGTAAGTTCATTGAAAGAAATAGTTCAACAAGAAAGCGCTATGTTTTTAATGATGTCTAAAGATAGGCAAGAAGCATATAAATTAGCTTTAGGATTTACAAAGGGTGTAGAGGGCGCACCAGATACATTTGTAGACACTAAAGAAGGTTTTGAAGAAGCTAACAGACTCTTAACTGAACAAAGAGATGAATA
>DASCNA010000332.1:0-8729 GCA_036011305.1 Victivallales bacterium | reverse complement strand
TGGATCGCTTTGGAGAAATGTTTGGATTGAATAGAAACCTGGAAGCCCCGGCAAGGGTTGGAGCAGAAGATCAGGTTCTTCGTTTCTTTGTTCCCTCTAATGCTCTTTCAACGATTACAATCCCAGCAGGAACTATTGTTAGCACAGAACTTAATGCCTCAGGAGTAACCTATATAACGACAAGTACAGTTCAGGTAGTTCAAGGAACAACAGAGATATATGCTCCTGCAACATCGAGAAAAACCGGAGCTAGAGGAAACGTTGCTAAAGGAACTCTCAATCATCACAATATTGACAATGTAGATTTGAAAGTGACAAACGAAGCAGATGTCACAACCGGTAGAAGCATGGAGAGTGATGCAAACTTTAGGTTTAGAATTGCAAATCAAGTTTTAAGTTCTGAAACAGGAAACTATACTGCAATTCGAATGACTGCACTTGGTGTAGAGGGTGTTGCTGATGTTGTTATGATGCCATTCTGGAGAGGGGTTGGGACATTTGATATATTGATCAAAGCAATAACTCCACAGGTTAGCAATACATTACTTAGTAACGTTAGGCGAGCATTGCATTTTGTGGTATCTCAAGGCGTTAGCTTTAATGTCAGGAAACCAAAGGAGACGGGTGTCTCAATGCAGGTTACTATTAAACTGATAGACCAAGTAGATGATACAAATAAACAAGAGTTAAGAAATCGAATTAGACAAAGGCTATTTGATTACATAAATAATCTGGATATTGGTGAGCAGTTGAGCTTTTCTGAAATTACTCAAAGAGTAATGTCTGTAAGTGACAACATTAGTTATCTTGGATCTGACGGTCGCCCGATAGACAGCATCACCGTATACAAAGAAACAGATCTTTCGACAACGAAAGTCCCAGAAACCTTATTTTTTGCAGGAGATAATCCTGTTAATTACATACCTGCTACAGATGAAAAACTATTAATTGAATTGGAATACATCGCAACAGAGAACCCGATTGTTGTGATTATCAAGTAGGAGAAGTCATGGGTAAACAATCACCCCTAACCCAAGAGCTTGCAAATGCTTTCCCAGCATGGTCAAAGATAAGAAATGATCCAGACTCAAATGGACAACGTTTATTAAATGCCATTGCCAATGAAGCAGAGGATTTGGCTTTTGCCTTACAAAAAGTAGACAAGAACACTTTGTTATCTACAGCAAATCTTGCAGAGATAGATCAGTTATTTAAAATCCATTTTGATCCAAATTTCATCTTTACAGAAGATAATGTCAACACACAAACCGTAACCTATGTCCCTCCTACAACAATTGAAGGGACTATAGACGGGGTAATGATTTCTTCTGAAGAGGATAATTTAGTAGATACCTCTACAAACCCAAAGGCAGCTATAACACTTATCGAGGATGGAAACATAAAAACCTTCTGGGAGGACAGCAAGCCGGATGCAGTTAGTGCTGGAAAAAAAGTTCCATACGGTGGGGGTTCAGAAATACAGAGCATCACCTTGCAGAAGAAAATAGATGAACTCTATTCGCTAGAAACAATATTGCATCCCTTAAGAGAGGTAAGAGGTGCAGGCTATTTTTATTTTACTTTAATCGCAGGTCACCCCTATTTTAGAAAAGAAGAGGGGAGGCTTGCAAGATCTAGAATATTGATAAAGGGAATCAATCGCAGGGAAATGGAAGATTCTGAAATCATAGTTTTTCCTTGGGAAACTACCGTAACAAGCAAAAAAGAATGGAGAAGTATCACTAGCATCACCCCCTTAGATATCCTAAGCAAGACAACACCTGTTTTGAATTGCGGAAACACCACATACGAAGAAGACTCCTATTTGAAAATTTATGCTGACGGTGCATCGAAAGAAGACTATCTATCCCTATCAAATACTCGTTGGTCAAAAGATAGAAGAAAAATTGATGAATTCTGGGGCACATTAGATGTGCAGAACAGGGGTGTGCTTGAAAGAGCAGAGTATGCAACACAGGACTGGAAGATGGTTATGAAAGGAAACGTGGGGAAAGTTTCTAAAGATAGATGGAACCTGAAGGATAAGAGTAATCAAGATATAAAAGAAATAAAAGATATAGAACTTATTCCTTTTAAAAACCAATGCTGGGCACTTGTAAAAGATGCTAACGATAAAGAGAAGCTATGCCTGTATGATCTTGACAAGGAAAGCAATGATAGTATTAATGAATTAAAGGACTTAACAAATAATCCCAGTATTGATATACTAATCGATAATGAGGATATTGTTATTGGAGAAACAATTTCTTACCATTTAACTCATAGTAAATTTTTAAAAAATGTTGCAGGAGTTAAGGTTTCTTATAGCTTTAATGGAACCATAGCTTATCTCTCTGGTGACGATACCAACTATGATTTGGTTTTTCAGAAAGATAGAATATTAAAATCTGTAGAAACTCCCATATTGCTAAACACTGGTGAATACATCTTGATAGGTGAAGTTATTTTCTCTGATAACACGACAGAGGTAATAAAAAAAATAGTCAAAAGCAAAAGCAAAAAGCCTTTAAAAACATTTGATCTTGAAGAGATGGGGGTCAAAGTCAGTGGGGAGGACCCTTCTGGTTTGTTTCTTGATTCAGATCAAAAGCTGTGGATAAAAACAAATTTAAATTATCACGAAATAAATGTTCATAAAAACTTAGCATTGTTTGATTATGAAAGAAAAATAATCTATTTACATGAAAAATACAAAGACTTAAAAGTGGAGTATCCATAAAAACAAATGCCTTCATCTCTTAATTTTACCGATGCTGATTTTCAGCAACACCAGATATTTAATGAACTAGATAGGCATGGTTTAGCTCTAGGATTGAAAAGATTAAATGGAGAGAGAAATGCAGAGTATAAACAAAGACTTATGGACGTATTTGTTCATAGAGCAAACTCTACATATGCAGGACTCATACATGGAATTACAAGAGAGTTGGGATTAGCAATCGACAGGGAGATGCTCATCACACCAGTTAGTGGCGCGGTAAACACACACAATGGCTTATGCATTTCATTTAAAGATACTAGATGTTGTATATACGAAGACTATTATACAGATATCCCTGAACACGAAATTGAAAGGTGGGAACTGGAAGTTGGTGCAGGATACACTGTGACTGACTTAAAAACCGCTATTGAAGCGACAAGCCTATTCGATGTGACCCTTCTGGGAGATGATCCAAGTAAGAGATCGATGTGTATTTTCGAACAGACCTCTGCAAAGAATGTTCGTGGAGAAATCTTGACTGGAAAGGGTTCTAGGATTAATCTAGATAATCAAGGAGTTATAGAGGGAAGTGAATATATAGTCTCGAATACCTTGAAAAATAAAATAACAGACTTAAACGCTGTTCTTGGATCTGGAGATTATAGGATTAATTATGTTACTGGAACTATAGAATGTTCAGAGATCCCAGCCAGTGGATCTATGATTAGCTATCAACATCGCAATGATGAGTTTTTAGTTATGTCTAGTCCTGTGATTGTTAATAGCTTACAGAATGAACATTTTAAGAAATTTTTATTTCAACAAATTCTTCAATCAGATGATACATATGTAAATGGGTTACCGACTTCTTTTGGTGCGGATGTAATCAATGAATTACTTAGTGTCTACCCCACCACCTATAAGGCCTAATTGTGAACTTAGACGTTTTGATAAATATCGCCTCCTCTCCTATCTCCATACAAACGGGGCATCGGTCTAAATACGTAGACACTGCTCATCCCGGAACCAATAATAAAATCAAAGGCTGGGAGTGGGGAAAGTTTATGTGGCCTGTTTATTCTGAGTTATCTGAATTTTCTTATGTCCCAACAATTTATGATGCAGAACTAGTCCTGGATAAGCTATATTACCAATCGGGTTTTGGATATGAAGATGACATCCTCCTAAAGAATCTGATTACAAAAGAAGTAGAACATCTAAAAAAGTGGACACCAATTATCAATTCAGGAACCTACCATATCCACAATAAGGAATGGTATCTCTTCAGTGATCAATACATAACAGAGATGTTAGAGCTAGAGACTGGAGAGTTTTTCCATGTGCTGGGCAATAAGAATAAAGCCCTAACTCCCGTATTCGTTAGAAACTACAATAGGGACCTTAGTAATTCACAGTTATTAATCAGTAAAGAGTTGAGATATACTGTTGAGCTAAGTTCAGACGGGACAATCAATCCTCCAGAAGAGGGTCATTTTACAATTGATACAATAACCAATCCGGCAGAAATAAGAATTGTTATCCATCAGGCAGATGCAACATTTGATTCCATTACTGAAACATTTCCAATAACTGCGGATACAACAAATATACAGCTTTCTGCATTCCCTGTCTCTTCATCTAACCACAATGTTAACCACTGGAGCTTAGATGAAGATCTTGGTGTATTAACCAGGATCAATGCAGCAAGTGATGGTCTTAACGATACCGATGTTGTCATTGTTTTTCTTCGAAGCTATGCGGTTACATATGAACCAGAGTTTTCTTCTGGAGAGATTGCAGCAGAAACCGCTAATATAAATCCACTGCATGTTGGAACCAATAGGGGGTTTATTCAAATCACGACAGAGATCTTAGATCCATTTAGTATTGAACTCGAAGCAGATCTGCCCATACAGTTTCCATCTAACTTTCCTTCTAATGACTATATTTTAAATCTTGGGAATAACGCCACAATACTGACAGCTACAGTAAGGAATCAAGTAGGGAGCTTACTAGAAGGCATTAGGGTTTTCTTTGACTGGGAACATGAACCTCCAGGAGGTTATGGAGACTATACGGATGATCCGTCCTCAATAACGAATCATAACGGGGAAGCCTACATGTCTTACTCTGCCCCTTCCTCAATAAATGACCTTGGAACTTATGTTCATATAGAGGATATTTTAGTCACCAATGGGAAATCAACCCTGTTGGTTCCGAGCACTACGGACACAAGTATTGATAAAATTTTCCTATATGCCGTAGACTCTGGTGATAAGTTCTTTGGATTAGATTCAGTAGCTCTAAATAGCTATTGGGAACCGGAGGGATATTTTGCTGACGAACAGATAACTGAGGCAGGAATAAATAGTAAAGATTATGAAGAAATGTATCGACAACATCAAGGTCAATACAGTTTAAATGATTTTCATTATCCGTTTACCAGGCCTTTTGAATTGGATACAGATGTTACTGGACACGAGATAAGAGGTCGTAAAACTATGATCTTTGTAGAGCGGGATGACACTTCCAGATATGTGCATCCAAATACAGGAGATAGAAGCAGTCTTAGCGAACCTGTTTGGAAACCAATTAAACCCGAAAACATAGATATAAATAGCTCAACGATTACTTATGATTTTGATTTAACTGACATAAACCCTGACATCTTTAAGTATTTTGTTGTTGCCAATAAAACAGTAAAAATTAAAGCCTGGGCAAAAAACGCAGCAGGACAGAGAATTTTTTCTAATGAGATTTTGTTAAATATAATGTTACCCGACAGCCTAAATGGTGTATACTACACAGAAGCATTAGACAGCTTGTCCGCTGAGCATCTTGCTGGTTTATTGTCTAGCAAATCAACAGTCCCTGCTGACATAAATGAACCATATGAAGACAATATCCCAGGCGCTACAACAGACGTAACACCTGTAGCTATAATTCCAGACGCAGACAAAGCAACCATTCCTATAGGATTTAGGATTGGCAACCCCCAGGGGATTACAGTCGCAAGTTTATTAGATAGGATAACATTCCTAACAAAAGAAAATAATTAAAGTTTAAAGAGGTACCAGCAATGGCTGACAAATTAAGAACAACATATCCCGTAGAAGTAGTTTTCACTCCAGGTGAACAACCCAGCGCTGAAAAGCTAACAGCAATATCAACTCAAGCAAAGACAGGCATGCGTATTATAGAAAATGCAATTGGAGATCTTTGGGGAACAGGAGGAGATGCCGTATTCAAAGGACTACAGATGCCATCCCTCGGTCGTGTTCTTGGTGAAAACAATTACCTCAACCCTGCTTTATTTTCCTTACAAGATGCCAATGGTATCGGTATTCCTTTTTACTACATTGAAAAATTAGACGAAGTATTTGATAAAAAGACCACAGGCTATTTAACATTCAAGCCCTATAACAATACTAATTATACAGGTCAGAGTGGTGATGATGGTTTTGGATTCCTTGTTTCAGATGGATCAGCTCAGATCACATTTTCAACTACCCTTACCCAGGGAGGAATCGCATTAAAAGAAGAAGAGATCGGCATAAGTAATCCAAATAAATTCTTTGTTGATACAGACACTGGAAGGTTTAGATTTCCAACGCCATTCGAAAGTGGCACTCACATCTATATTGGTTACTGGGTTAATCCTGATGACTGGGCATTTGGAAAGATTCTTGGTGACGATGGAAATATCCTTCCTGGAGTTATTCCGGATCCCAGAGAAGTTGGTTCATCAACACTATCTGCAACCTTTGTCTCTGCAAGTGTATACGACATTAAGATTCCACAAAGGAAACCACTTAATATAGATGTACATGACATGGAACAAAAGATTCCACAACCATGTTTATTTGGAAGTGAGGATTTTAATGATGAGTCTGATACGAGTACTGGTGGATATGGGTCCAGTGAATTGCCAAGAATTTGGAGCATAAGTGAGTCTCATACTTCTCACAATCCTTCATTTCACCGCTATACAATCCCTGTTTTTGATGCCCTTGCAAACGATGCTTTATTCCCTGAGGGAACAATAAAGCTAGTAGAGTCTGTAAATAATAAAACAATACATGGCCTTATATTTAAAAAGAAAAATGATTCCACAATCGAAGTCGCTGATCCACACGGGTTTCTTGAATTATCTGTGAGCAATGGTGAACAATTCTATCTAGTATCTAGTGGCCCATCTGCTTCAAAGAGCGTTTCGATATTAAGACAGATTGTTTTAAATCACTCCCATGATGGAAGACATCAGGAGAACAAACTAACCCATAGTTTCTTTGACGGAAATGCCCCTGTGGAAAACAAAGATGGGATGGTTTGGACACATAGCAACCTAGATCAAGATGATCACATCCAGTACTTGCACAGAGAGAATAGCTCTTCAACAGCGGAAAGAGATCCAAATCACAATGCAATGCTTGATGATTTAATTATCTCACAAAAAACTCTAGATGCTGCAACTGGATTATATATAGGTGACCTAACAACACAAGACAGTAATAAGATTTATTTTGGAATTGATGTAGACACTTCTCCGCATATCTATGGATACGTATGGGGAGGAGGGGATGATAAATATCGAATACAGGCACCAAGCCAATCATCAGGATTAAGCTTGGGAGACGAAACATTCAGCAAAGGTCTTTCCTTAAAAGCGGGAAATGGATCCTTAATTAATCTGGGCCCTGTGTCCACAGAAATGATCTTGCCTTCCAATTACGATGTGAATATCGTGAACTCTAGTACCAACATTGACGGAGACCTTATAGTTGACCCCGGAATTCGAGAAGATAGAAATCTTATGTTTGGAAACTATGTCATAACAAGAGAATTTGGTCCAACCTATGTGAGGTTGGAAGCGAACCCAACTTATCAAGATCTTCTTGCAGACGCAGCTACTACTTATGGAAATGCAGTACTAGAACTTGCAGATAAAGCACAAGATATAAGCCACAATAGAGGAAGGTTGTGGTGGGATGGTCAAAATGAAAAACTGAAATTACAATGGAGCAGCTTTGATCCAAGTATAGGTCCAGGGCCAGCGCTTTCGCACATCAACTACAGTTTTGATGGGATAGCTCCAACAGTTGAAGGGGCAGATCCGACAAACGGTGATGCCAGTACATTACAACCAACAGCACTAGAAATCTGGAAAGAAAATACAGGCTTAAAGAACCTAATTGTCTCATCCAATCCAAACAACTCTCAACTGTATGAAGACTTAGAAACAACACAATTTTTGGGTTTAACAGACTTAAAAAGAACAATAGGCAGATTCGAAGGACCTGTACAAGCAGAAGAGCTGTTTCAAGAGTATCCAGATTTAACAGCAGAAGGAGGCTACTCTTCTTCTGTGCAACTTGGTTCTGAATCTGGTGTAGCGGCGATAGGTAATTATACCTATCATTTATCTTTTAGAATTCCAAAAGAAGATACAATTGGATGGTGCTGGTCAGAACCTATTCTTCTGGGAGGCGCATCTGCAACGGGAACAGAGACTATTGAAGTGACCTTTCAAGTTCCAGCAAATATCTACGAATATATTCTAATAAGAACTAAAACTCTAATTGTATTGGGCCAGCCAAATATTGTTAGTAGGCATGCATTTTTAGGTCAAACATATCTTTCTAAAGAAGATATGGCTGAATACTTGGCAGAAACCAATGCTCATAAAACATTTGGTTTTATAGACCATAGAGTTTTTCAAAGTCCATTTAATGACGGATTGTATTTGTCTGGATTTATTGAAGGTATCAATCCTGAAGGACTAATCTATAAGAAAATTTTGACAACCCAATCAGGATTTGAGTCGGTAACAACACCAGAATGGAGCAGTGACTGGCTTGTCGGTCAGGATGAAATATTTGGTCTTGGTTCTGCACCAGTAATAGATACTTGGCCAACAGAACTTATTGATCAAACAAATGAAAGTGGTCACTTAGGAAACCCCAGTTTTACAGAAGCAGGTAAGAACTTCCATGTAACTAAACAAGGA
>DASCNA010000331.1:0-1598 GCA_036011305.1 Victivallales bacterium | reverse complement strand
TCTTGGTATACAGGAGCACAGCCGAATGCGGGAGACACGTTTCACCTACAGAATCTCACTATAACCGAAATCGCGTCTGCAACCGCGGTCTCCCTGGCACAGGATCTGATCGTAACGGGGGGCATCACGTGTAGTGGCGCTATTCAATGCGTCTCACTCGTGCAAACGTCGGACGAAGCCATTAAAGAGAACGTGGCACCAGCTAGCCTTGAGGAGTTACAAGGTATTTTTGATCGAGTAGATGTCATGACCTATACGCGCAATGACGGGGTTCACGGCCCGCGTGTCGGGTTCGTCGCTCAGCACCTCCAAGCAGCGATTGGGGAAGACTCAAAATTGCAGAATATAGTGATGCCTGTTTATACTGATGGACCACCGTTGCTTGGTCTTGACTACGCACGTCTGACGTGTCTACTTTGGGCCGTTTGTAAAAATCAGCAAGCAGAGCTTGCAGCACTGACAGCGCGAGTTGTCACACTGGAAAGCAAAAAACGTAAGACCTAATAAATGGCGCACCAACATCTTCCACCAGAGTCATTCCTAGACAAGTCGCTGCGCGTCGCGAACCAGGGTGTCCAGATCATGGGCACTCTGAAAGGCGGCGTTGATGCTGTGCGCACGATCTGGGGCGGCCTCGGCACAGCAGCCGCGTATGCTAGACCGCTGCTCGCGCTAATGTAGCCCATTGGGAAATGCTGTTCAACAGTCAGGCGATTGCGCGGACCTGGCAGCAGGCGAAAAAACATATCGGAGACGCCTGGAACCACACGACCGGACTGGCAGCGCAGTTCGACCATGGCATGAGAGTCGGTCGTAAGTTATTGTCTGCTGTGGCCCCTATCTTTGACCAGCTCGGAGGCAGCCACCATTTGAAACCGATAATGAGTGGCATCACCGCGTATGACCAGGGACGCTCCGATGTCATGTATGGGGCTAACAATGTCATGGCCCACTACCAACGAATCAAAAGGCAAGTACCAGAAATTGACCTGTAGTAAAGAGATGCCCTGGAAATTGTACCTGGACTCCCGCCGACGTGTTCGTGGAACACGAGGAGACACCGACACCGATTTCGCAATACAGCTGCCATACCCCATCACGGTATCAGGCAAATGTTTTGTGGACGTGTGTCTGGTCCCGAATTCATTTTACACCATCCGTGCCGACTGCGATCGAATCTACATCACAGAAGGCCTCACGATTACGCCACGAATTGCGACGATCGCGCACGGGCAGTATAACGTGTACGAACTGCGGGATCAGATCGTTATAGCGCTAAACGCAAACAAGATCATAAGCGGTCAGTACGCTTGCACCTACGTGGACGCGACAAATCGCTATGTCGTTTCGATCGCCAACGGTGTAGCGGGTGACATATTCAGCATTTGGATGGAGGAAGGTCTGCGACTAAGTGGAAACCAGTGGATGGGCGTGGTCAGCATGACAGCCGACGATACCAGCTCCGCGAATAGGGCTTGCGGGTTCCTGGACGGCACGACGATGGACGGGACGCATATCGCCCCCGCTATCGCCCCGAACGCACCCGATGTGCAGCCTTACAAGCAGCTATTCCTGCGGAGTAACCTGGGTGGTGGAAG
>DASCNA010000330.1:0-3525 GCA_036011305.1 Victivallales bacterium | reverse complement strand
GATGGTCCTGGGCGGTAGAAAGCTTAGAGGCCTAACGAAGTCATCTGGTTGTTACCTATAGTTTACTAATAATAACTCCCCCACCCCACCTCCTATCCCCCACAAGATAGGGGAAACAATTACAATTATTTCAAATCCTACCCATCTCCCCTGTGGTTACCGGCCTGGTGATCGTCTTTGCCTTCCTCTTCGCAAAAGCAAGAAGAAGGATGAGGAGGAGGAGCAGGAGCAGGAGCAGGAGGAGGAGAAGGAGAAGGAGAAGGAGAAGGAGAAGGAGAAGGAGAAGGAGGAGGAGGAGAAGAAGAAGAAGAAGAAAACCTAGTAGTGGATTGCGCAAACCATTTAACTAGCGGCACCAGGATCTAGTCCGGGGTGCCACAAGCACTCCATCCCATGATTGGCGGAAGTACTCGATTTGTTCGGAAAGCCGCTCATTTTGTATTTTGACTGAGCTTACTCACCCCATGGGTTTAAATTAATGACCAGATGTACGGATACGCCTTGGAGCTGTTTTGACAAGACCTGGCATAGTATGATACATTTTCGTCCTGGCTGTAGCAGCTGGGGTTTCCATGCAGATATACTCATAGCTCTATCTCTTGTTGTCGTGGTGAGTCTGTTTCAAACGTGACGAGGGTCTGGCTTAAGCCTGTATCTTTTGCGTTTGAAAGTTTGAGGTTTGAGAGTCTGGGAGTTTGAGAGTTTGGCAAGTTTGCAAGTGGGAAAGCTTGATATGAAAGTTTCAAGGTTTGAACACTTTGAGAGCTTGAAACGAAAGTGTGAAATTCAGTTCGATGTCGTATATAATGGCAAACTGTACATGAGTGTTAGACTTATCAAGCTTTATTAAACTGCTCACCTTTCAAACTAAAGCACTTTCAAACTGTTCGAACTCTCAGCCGTTCAAAGTTTGAGAGGTTGCTCACGTTCTCCAACCAGGCACTTCCTCAAACTTTGACAGTTTGATAGTTTGAACGTGTTGAAAGTTTGCCAGTTTGGAGGGCGGTTTGAAATCTTGAAGGTGTGAAGATGTAGTCCGTGGGTGTGGGCTTTACTGCTACGTAAGGGCGTTGGTGAGTTACTGAATGAAAATTGTTTAGGAGGAGCTACTTCCTGTTAGCGGCCCACAGCTACTACTTTGGAGCTTTGCTCAATTACTTAATGAATTCGCTTAGGGGGAGCTACTTGAAATAATTTGCCTGCCAACTTATTCATAAATTTGTTCAGGGGGGAGCTACTTGAAATAATATGCCTGCCAAATTATTAATAAATTTGTTCAGGGGGAGCTACTTGAAATATTTGTCTGCTGAAATAATTCGCTTAGGGGGAGCTACTTGGAATTCCTATCGGGTCTGCTAAATTATTAATAATAATTTTGTTCAGGGGGAGTTACTTCCCATTAGCATGTATAGGGTTACACAGCCACTGCTTTAGGGCTTTGCTAAATTACTTACTGAATTTGTTTAGGGGGGCTGCTTCCTATTAGCATTTCGAATTAGAACATGGAGTTGTTGTGGCACCGTACGGGCGGATATTGAGCGAATGCAGGGCTACTTACCCCAGGAAGGTCTTTCGATGGTTCCTGGACGTCCCGGGCGCCATCTTAAATTTAAAAAATGCGACAGGAAATTTGGAGATGCTGCATTTGCCGCATGCTTCTATGTGGAGTCTCCCGATCCACCGTTCTGGCAGCTGCTATGTTATTACTGCTATTACTATTATTGTTACCAATATGCTTAGTAAGCATTAGTTCTTGCACGATTACTTGTATTACTACCATTACTTTTCCTATGGTTACTGGAGCGCCGTCAGGCAATCGTGAGTGCCACTCATGGAAGCTTGGAGCGTCCATGGGCGCCGCTCACGTACACTTCGAGCATCCATGAGCGCGGCTCATGGAAGCTTTGGGCATCCATGCTCCAGCATCCGGGACTGCCACTCATGTACACTTCAGGCATCCAGACCAGCCAATCATGGAGGCTGGGGGCATACACGCGGGCCACTCGCGGGCACTTCTAGCATCCATGAGAGTCGCTCATGGACACTTCCAGCATCCATGAGTGCCGCTCATGGACGCTTCCAGCACCCATGAGGGCCGCTTGTGTACACTTCGAGCATCCACTGGCGCCACTCAGGGACACCTCAAGCATCCATGAGCGGATGCTTCGCGCAGCCATGAGCGCCACTCATAGAGCAGGATCTTTCTACAGATTTGCCGAAATTTGATTCCACTGACTAGCATACAGTACAATACCTAAGCCTTATGTCTGGAAAATGTGTTTGTGCCACCGCTTGGGAAGAACTCTAGATGGGTCCCAATTTTTTGAAGAACTGTGATTGGGGAGATCAAGGTGTGGTGAAAATGGGCTTGTCGACGAGGCGTCCTGTTTGTTAAGAACTTATGAAAGTCGCATTCGCAGCAACATAACATGGATGGGGTCGTAGTGGCACCGCATGGTCTGATTGAGCAAGGGCGGAGCTTCCTGCTCAAGGAAGGTTTTTAGATGGTTCATGTGGGTCCTGGGCGTCACCCGAAATTGAAAGAAAACCTCAAAGTCAGGAAGTTCAGAAATGGCGCGTTTGCCTCATTTTGTAAACTGCCGATCTGCTGTTCTGGCGGCCGCTATGTTATTGCTGATCTGAGTACGTGCACTATTACTGGTGTTACTACCCTTGCTATGACTACTGTCATCACTAGCGGTATTGCTGTCACATCACCGTTGCCGCCGCTACTAGCATTACTCCCACCATTGTTATTGCCATTGCTGTTGCTGTTTGCTGTGCTCTCACTCGTGCTATCACAAATACTATCCTGACGGCTGCGGTCGGCGGTTGATCCTGCGTGTCTCTGGTCTATCACATACATCATGCAACAAACCAGCGAACGAATTCAGCATGCCAGCCCTGGCTGTGGCAGCCGGGCAGCATATTATGTTTCGTGCAAGCGTCGTTAGCATTGTTAGTGCAAACAATATGCGTATATATGTACACACACATATATATATATATATATATCACGTAATTCATGCTGGCCTCGGAAATATGAACTCCAGTATTTCATTTATACTTTCTTGTGCAAGACTCATGGCGGCCAAAGTCCCAACGGGTGCTCTGATCTACGTTATGCATTGTATACATGACTTGGCACATCAGGGTAGTGCACCGATGCAGCGTTTGGCACGTGAACTTTGGCATGTGAGCAGCCTGGCTGAAAAAGTGCAGGGCGAGAGTATAGCGCGCGAGTGACCTCTTCATCCACGGGTCAGGGGAGAGGCTGAAACAATGCCTCGGCTTCGTTTGAGGGGTTTGTTAGAAAAGTCATCCCGACCCCGGCGCGTGTGGTACGGCGGTTCTGAGCCACTGCGACTCTCCCCAGTCTGGCCAGTCGAGCGTCCCAGTGGTAATCGCCCCGGGGGCGTTTACCACTGCGACTCTCCCCAGTCTGGCCAGCCGAGCGTCCCAGTGGTAATCGCCCCGGGGGCGATTACCACTGCGACTCTCCCCAGTCTGGCCAGCCGAGCGTCC
>DASCNA010000329.1:0-3585 GCA_036011305.1 Victivallales bacterium | reverse complement strand
TCCTGGCTCTCCAGCGGCTGATCCAGCGAAATCATCCGCCCCTTCAGATGACGGGTGCGCCTAACCTGCTCCACCTCCAGCTCCATTTCGGCGGCTAGTTCATGCAGGCTGGGTTGCCGTTGCAACTCCTGTTGTAATTGCACCTCAACCTGTTCTAAACGATATAATTGGTCCTTTATATGGCTGGGAAGTCGAATGGTACGCCCGGTCCTATCCAGGGCTCGTCTAACCGATTGCCGCACCCACCAGGTGGCGTAGGTGCTGAATTTGACTCCCCGCCGGTAATCGTATTTGCTGGCGGCCCGCATCAGACCGGTGCAACCCTCCTGCACCAGATCCTCCAACGGCAGACCCTGTCGACGGTATTTCAAAGCCACCGAGCAAGCCAGACGAATATTGTGTAGAACCAGAGTCTGATGGGCCTGCTGATCACCAGCCTGGATTTGTCGGCCCAGTTGGAGTTCCTCTTCCGCGGTCAGCAGGGGATGGTTGGCCAGTTGGGCCAGCCAATCCGGAATTTGATTCCAGGATGAAGGCCATGAATCTGGTTTGATATTAGCTCCCGTCTATGGGCACACAATTGACCGTTCCGTTGCTGGTTGACAGAGGCGGATCAGTGGGATAATCCGCCCTTCGGTTTCCGTATAATCAACCGCCTTAGACTTGCGGCCCACTTGGATCTGATAGTAGCCTTAGGGCAGATAATCAACAGATCGGCTGGTGTCGACGGTAAAATTCCGGCCTAAAATTCGATCCGCTGCGCGGATATCCCAAGCTGATGGCCAGATTAAAGGCCCAACCACTCAGCTACCACTCTGCCAGTGGTAAAGGACGCGGCTCCGCCGCTGGTAAAGGCCCGTGCTTCGCACGGGTCAAGGGTAATTAATTCAATCCTGACACACATCGAAACCCGAGGTAGTTGAGCCTACTACTCGGATAGGTGAAGCTGCGGTTAGCTACCCGCAGGTTGTAAGTAAGGTTGGACCAAGACCCGCCCCGCAACACCCGGGATGAGCCTGTGCCCGGCCCTGGCGGATTCTTAGCTGGTGAACTACTATAATAGTTCCCTCCATACCGATCCTGACACCATTCCCAGACATTACCGGCCATATCATACAGCCCATATCCATTAGCCGCAAAACTTCCTACCGGTGAACTGTACTTCCACTTGTCCTTACCACCAGTTCCACTATAGTTGGCATCGTCATGGCTAATCCCATCGCCCCCAGGATACCGCTTTCCTGCCAACCCTCCACGGGCCGCATACTCCCACTCCGCTTCTGTCGGCAGTCGCTTGCCAGCCCACTTAGCATAAGCCGTGGCATCATTCCAACTCACATATACCATCGGATAATCGTCCCCCGCTGAATACACGGCTACATCATTCCACCTGTTGTAGCTATAGCCACTCTGATTGACAAACTCTCTGAACTGACCTACTGTCACTTCACGGACATCCATATAAAAGGCATCCAGTTCTACTCTATGTACTGGCCGCTCACTACTATGCCCTTCGTTGAAATGATCCCCCATCTCAAACGAACCAGCCGGGATCAGCCGCATTGTCACCCCATCTTTTCCCCAGATGATTTCTTTCCTAGCAGTTCCTTCGACAATGAATAAAACGTGACTCGACAACAGACTCTCTTTATTATCTCGTCCGGCACAGATCTGATAGACATATTGATAACCGTATTTCTTAACACTAACCTCAGCATCCGTATCCGTATAGCTGGTTTTATCTTTTGGAACCACAACAAGTTGTTGATTATCACGATAGATAATAAAATTGTCGAAGTCGGCCTCAGGCTTATCCCAACTCAAAACCGCTTTCCGGTCCTGGGTCACAACCCGAAGATTGAACGGATCGCCCTGCGTTTGAGGGTTATTGGGATCAAATGGACTCCGCGTCGGTAGCGGCCCTATTTCTTCATCGGTGCAGGTTAACAGTATCAGCAGCAGAATAAGAAGGAGGACGATTTGCTTCCGTTGAATCACAGTTGAATCTCCTCTAGCATTACTCGGGTATAACAACTTTCACCCATTCAATGCAATTTAATGTAGGGGGAAATAAACCTCGTCATGTTGGTTTTACCATCAATTAGCTGTGCCTTCACCCCACCCCAACCCTCCCCTTACTAAGGGGAGGGAGTACGGGCGATATGTCGGGGAAAGAAGAGCGACTTTCGTTTTGCCAGCAACTGGCTGTTGGTCGTTGGCCTACGTTTGATAATCGACTCCTCTGCTTGGCCCAAGTCAACCAAATTACCAATATTTCATTGGGCCACGCAGCCAACTTCTTCTCAATCATCATCTTAACGCTACAACAATCGTTTTTGTCACTTGAATATCCTCTCATCTGCTTGGCCCCTACAAACATATATACCATGTTTCCCTACACCAAATATATAGGTCTCAAAACCAACATTATTGGCCGTACTTCAGGATGCCCTGTCTGCTCCTAACTCCCTCCCCTTACTCAGGGGAGGGCCGGGGTGGGGTTCTGTGCCTACGGTAAATTTCCCCATCAAAACCGCATCGACAGCCGAATCCTTGGTGATTCCGAGTTGGGCTCAGCCACAACCTCGAGACGAGGTGTGGGTGTCACCTGCTGGATAATGGGAGGTGACTTGAGCCTAGTCAAATAGGTATGGGCCAAATTTACGCCCCAAACCACCGCGACCCCGATGGCAAATGACCTCTCTGTCGATTGGGCCTTCTTGGCCTGATCATAAAGGACTTTGGCTTCATCAAAGGCTTCATCAAATCGTGGCTCATCAAATTCATCTGGAGTAAAGGCCTCTCTGTAGACGCCAACAAGCCTATCGTAATCAGCGATTGCTTTTGTCGCTTGTTGGTGTGCATTTCGAAACCCCCAGACGGAGCCGACCGTCGTTAACATAAAGACTGTGCCCCAACCGCCCCGACCGCCGTGGAATTGCCCCCAACCCGGCACCAGTGAAGAGCGCCAGAGCATACCCATTCGACGTTTTACCCTGTAACCGGCTCTGAGCCGCAGGTCGAAAGACAGATCCGTTTCGCCATTGGGAGGCAGGGTAACGGCCTCCATTGGTCGGGTATATGCCGGTCCGCCACTCAACTGGATCGCATGCTTACCTGGTGGTAAATTAAGGATGGAAGGTGTGGTGCCTACCCGCTGCTCGTTAACCATCACCGTTGCGCCGGAGGGGGACGAAGTCACACGCAGACTCGGCGGGTGGGTGAAGTTAAACGACAGACTTTCGCTATCGCCAGAACCGACGCTGACCGTTTTGGTCTTGGTCGATTGATACTCACCGTAATCTACCTCGAAATCTTTGTTGACTTTGACCCGATAGCTACCCGGTGACAGGTCCAGAGTGGACGGTGTACTACCAATTTCCCGATCATTTAGTATTACCGTTGCGCCGGAGGGGGACGAAGTCACACGCAGACTCGGTGGTGTTGGCAGGTTGAACCACACACTTTGATCACCCGGCGAAACCTCCACCGTTTTGGTTTCTGACGGTTGGTAATCGCCGTAATCGAGGCTGAAGCGTTTGCTCACTTTCACCTCATGTCTGCCTAAAGGGAGTTGGTTTTGGT
>DASCNA010000328.1:0-1616 GCA_036011305.1 Victivallales bacterium | reverse complement strand
ATATTTAAATGTGATAGCTTTTTGAAGGCAGAAAATCACAGCCATGGAAAATCAACAATTAATCAAGATAAATGTTCCCAGGAATACCCCCAGCACCCTCCCCCCATCCTCCCAACAAACGCCATCCCCATGCTATCTGAGAGTCCCATGCGTCCATGATGTGTTTTTCCCCAAAAATATTGGATTTTCCTGGCCGGACTAGCATAGCCTAGCCCGGCCCAGCCTAGATAATTGAATCCAGGGGTACTGGTGCGCAGATGTTGCCAAGACCAGCCTAGACTAGCCTAGCCATAATATCTAGAAATATCTAGCAATACCCAGTACTTGGTGACTTTGTGGCGCATCGGTGCAAGGTTTTTTTTCCTGAGAGCGACATGCGAAGGGTTCTCGTTTAGTATACTAAGTTGTCCTTCCCGGTGGCCGGCCGCGGGCCAGCTGCGGGCCAGCCGTGGCCAGCCGCGGTCCATCCATGGAATAGAAAAACGGATAAAAACCTAAAGTGTTCTTCGGTTTTTCCTCACTGGCCCAAGGGCCGGCCGGGCCCGGCCCGGGCCTGGCCCCAGAGCCGGCCCTTGGGCCCCGTGATGGCCAAAGGGACCCCAAAGGACGGCCAAAGGGAGCCCGAGGGCACCCCAAAGGGAGCCAAAGGGTGGCCCAAGATAGCCAAAGGGGCCCCAAAGGACGGCCAAAGGGAGCCCAAGGGCACCCCAAAGGGAGCCAAAGGGAGCCCAAAGTCAGCCACAGGTACCCCCAGACGGCCAAAGGGACCCGGCGCGTGTGGAGGTGGGGTCTGACGTGAGTTCTGAGCAGCCCACCCGACCGCCCGCCCGCCGCTCTCGGGTTCGTTGTGTGAGCTTACTTTTTAAGGACAGCCTCGTGCGAAACATATACTTTTGGGACCATTTTTGGACGAGTGACTTCCAAATCTGGTCTCAAAAAGTATAGTTTCGCGTGAGAAGTCCCTGAAAATGTAAAAAAAACGTCAGGCGATAGCTCTGGCGGCACTGGGAGCCTGTGGAGGTCTGGGTCAGCTCTGGGAGATTTGAGAGATTTGAAAGATTTGCGAGATTTGCGCTTTGAGGGATTTGAGAGATTTGCGATTCAACACCTAAAGAACATCCAAACAAATAAAGAAAATATTGAACATATAAAGAAAATGCACGTATACATAAGGATTGTTTTTTGTAAAAAACTATATAAAAACAAAGGAAATAAGCCCCAGGAAACCAAACTTTGGGAAAATAGATGTGTCACAATTTAGCATGATTTGCGACTGTTCCTAACTTCCAGGTTGCGCAAGGAGGGGGGGGAGGGGGATGCCGGAACCAGCGCAACCAGATCTGTGAGACACCGCCGTGAGATGATCATGGCTTGGGTTGCCTAAGGGGGGAGGGGGGCTCCCCAGGCGGACTTAAACAACCCATGTTGTGAGACCCGTGAGGCTGTGAGATCACAGTGGGTTTGCGTTTGCGCAGGGGGGAGGGGCAGACCCTTAAGACAAACCCTTAAGTTTTGAATAAAACTTCGCCTACTCGTTTCCCCTGTTCTGGGTCACACTGGAATTCCCCCAAAAGTTTTTGTAAGGTGCAGCCAGGGCATCCTGCCCTGTTTTTTAT
>DASCNA010000327.1:0-1715 GCA_036011305.1 Victivallales bacterium | reverse complement strand
CCGGAGCAGCTGTTGAGCAAAAATGCATTCAAAACATTGTAAAACACAGCACTTGCGACAAACACATCCAAAAAACATAGTAAACATGTCTTTTTATTGAAATCGGAGCTATCGCGTGATGCTTTTTTTGTTACTTTTTGATACCCCTCTCAGCTAAAACACCTAGTTTTGAGAGCATTTCTGGCAGGCCATCTTCCAAAAAAACTGTCAAAACTATGTGTTTTAGATGAGAGTGGTATGAACAAAAACAAAAAAAACATTGCACCGGAGTGAGGTCCGAGCATTTTTTGCTGTAAAAACACTTATAAAATGCGAAATTTGGAATTCATCCGGCGGTCTCCGGCGGTCTCCGGCGATCGTCGCGGCATCCGGGGATCTCCGGCGAAGTGGAGTCAGGAGCCGCTGGTCGGAGGCCCCCTTCCCACGCGCCATGGCCAGGATGACGGTAGTTTAACAAACTCCCTCAAATGAAAGCAATCTCTGGGAAAATGTTTGACATTATGCGAGATATATCGCAAACGTAGGCCTGGGTCCAAATAATGCGTTCGGTTCTGTAAGAAATATGTATTACTGAAATGCATATGGGACTGTCCGATTAAATGTTTTTTCCGGGGTTTCCGGCCCTACAAAAAAATAACCGTCCCTTGTGGACCCCAACATGTTCAAGATGGGAAATCAATGTGTTTGCGCATTTCTGCATTTGCCCAATGATTTTGAAACGGTTGATTCAAAGGTCACTTATATTCTTGAAATACTTGACTTAGAGCAAAACAACTCCCTGAGCATATTTTTGGGGGAAACACTCCTTAAAAAATCATCAGGGGTAGAATTACAATCGGATTCCCGGCCGGCTGGCTGGCAGACTGACTGGCTGGCTGACTGGCTAACTGGTTGCCTGGCTAGCTGGCTGGCTGGCCGGCTGGCTGGCTAGCTGACTGGCTGGATGGCTGGCTGGCTGGTTGGCCGGCGGCCGGCTGGCTGGCTGGCTGACTGATGGCTGGCTGGCTTGCTGGCTGGTGGGCCGGCTGGCTGCCGCCTGAGGTTTGGATTTGGGAGGTTTTGGGACGGAACTGCTGTTTTAGGAATTTGGGATTGTTTTAGCGTTGCAGATTCAACTCATTTTTTCTGGGGTCTGGATGTTTTGGCAACTCATTTCCCTTCCGGGGTCTAGCTGTTTTTGCACAACTATCGCCCAAAATGGGCTTTCGGGACTCTGCAAAAATCCGGGCTTTCCGGGCTGGCTGGCTGGCTGGATGGCAGGCCGGCCGGCCGGCCGGCTGCTGGTTGGCTCAACGTGTAATAAATAGCCCGCTTTTTGAGGATCCATCCTGTACAAAGTGTAATAAATAGCCCGTTTTGAGGATCCATCCTGTACAAAGTGTAATAAATAGCCCGTTTTTGAGGATCCATCCTGTACAAAGTGTAATAAATAATCCGTTTTTTTTAGGATCCATCCTGTACAAAGTGTAATAAATAGCCCGTTGTTGAGGATCCATCCTGTACAAAGTGTAATAAATATTCCGTTTTTGAGGATCCATCCTGTACAAAGTGTAATGAATAGGCAGTTTTTGAGGATCCATCCTTTACAAAGTGTAATAAATAATCCGTTTTTGAGGATCCATCCTGTACAAAGTGTAATAAATAGCCAGATTTTTGAGGATCCATCCTGTACAACGTGTCATAAATAGTCTTTCTCTTGAGGACCCGTCCTGTAC
>DASCNA010000326.1:0-1648 GCA_036011305.1 Victivallales bacterium | reverse complement strand
CGTTTCGGAGCATTTCTGCTCTTGGGCGGGGCTGCTTTTTCAAGATAATTTTTGTCACGCACTGACCAGTGACCAGTGCGTGACAAAAATTATCTTGAAAAAACAGCCCCGCCCAATAGCAGAAATGTTCCGAAACGATCCCCGAAAATATGAAAAAAATACGCCCGAACATACAAACATATAAGAGACATTGGATATGCATTTGCCCTTGGATATGCATTTGCCCTTAAAACAAGGCCCCACAAGAGGAAGAACTAAGCAAAGAAACACACACGCAAACACAGAAAGCAGCGGAGGACACGCAGAAACACAGAAACAACAGCGCAAGAAAGGCCAATGAGAGATACCACTCAGGTCTCTATTCCTCGAATTTTCATCCAAAAGCGTCCAAGTTCTATAGGCAGGAATTGCCTACTCTTGTCCACTCACTAGGCAGGAAACAATGTTTGGTAGTCATGGAAAAATCAGGAAAACGGAGACTAACATGCCCTACACTAAAAAAAGAAGGACTGGGTGTGTGTGGGGGGGGGGAGAGGTAAAGTGTTAAGGGGACTGGGGAGAGGATGGGCACCGGCGGCGGCGCCGGATATGGAGAGCCTGTTTCGGGAGGATCCCGAAATTGCTTTTCGAACTCCGCATACCTGCTTATCCCAGTTTGAAGGTGAATGAGCGAAGCTCTCGGCAAATTACGCTTGCGGAATGAGTAGAGCTAACTGGAAGAGCTATTAGGGATGAGCAACGCCAACTGGAAGAGTTGCAATGCTTTTCTTGTTTTCGCTAGAGTACAGACGAGCTCCTAACCAACTTGTGCATCACTTATCCAGCATTGCTCCCTGCCGTTTCAAACATTCCTGGCATCTCTTGGCCATGGAGCCAACAAGTTTTTGAGGCGAAGGGTACGCTCTAACAGCAGCGAAAACTTTCTTTTTCCAGTCGACAAAGGTGTCATCACCTGTTTCCAAAGCACGCAAATCAGGTTCTGCCCTGGTCCATACGTGTTCTTGTGGATTGAGCTCTGGCGAATACCCTGGCCAATTCCTCAAAGTAGAAATACAAGGGTCTCAACCAGGGACAATCAGGTGTGCGGACTTCGAAAAGCAATTTCGGGATCCTCCCGAAACAGGCTCTCCATATCCGGCGCCGCCGCCGGTGCCCATCCTCCCCCAGTCCCCTTAACACTTTACCTCTCCCTCCCCCCACACACACCCAGTCCTTCTTTTTTTAGTGTAGGGCATGTTAGTTAGTCTCCGTTTTCCTGATTTTTCCATGACTACCAAACATCGTTTCCTGCCTAGTGAGCGGACAAGAGTAGGCAATTCCTGCCTATAGAACTTGGACGCTTTTGGGTGAAATTTCGAGGAATAGAGACCTGAGTAGTATCTCTCATTGGCCTTTCTTGCGCTGTTGTTTCTGTGTTTCTGCGTGTCCTCCGCCGCTTTTTCTACGTGTTTGTGTTACTTTCTTATATTATCGTATGTTCGGGCGTCATTTTTTTCATATTTCGGGGGTCGTTTCGGAGCATTTCTGCTCTTGGGCGGGGCTGCTTTTTCAAGATAATTTTTGTCACGCACTGACCAGTGACCAGTGCGTGACAAAAATTATCTTGAAAAAACAGCCCCGCCCAATAGCAGAAATGTTCCGAAACGAT
>DASCNA010000325.1:0-3011 GCA_036011305.1 Victivallales bacterium | reverse complement strand
AAATCTTTGTCATGTCCTTACCCTCAGGGGAATCAAATCTTGTGCATTTCCTTGAAATCCCCCCTCCCCCAAGGGAAATTAAATCTGTTTCGTTGCCTTGACCCCCCCCCAAGGGAAATCAACTCCTGTTGGTTTCCTTGAAGACCCCCTCCCCAAGGGAAATCAAATATTTTACATTTCCTTGAAGCCTCCTCAAGGGAAATCACATCTTTTTCATTTACTTGAACCCCCCAATGGAAATCAAATCGTGTCTCTGTCTTGAAGACCCCCAAGGAAAATGAACTATTGTTCATTTCCTTGAACCCCCGCCCCAGGGAAATCAAATCTTTTTCATTTCCGTGACCCCCCAATGGAAACCAAACATTTTTCATTTCCTTGAACATCCCTCCAAGGGGAATAACATATTGGAGATCAGACATTGGTGACCAGCGCCCTATTTAAGAAGCCTGATACACTTGCTAAGGCAGGGGTCAGTGGATACAGAAAGAAATAGAAGATATGAGCGAGGGGTGGGGCGCAAATTGTTTAGAGATTCTTTCTCGCCTGGATGGATCTCGGAGTTGTTGCCCTCTCCTTGGCAGGTGATCTCAGCCTCGCAGAGGACAGCGGCTGGCGCGAACTTGATGAAGAATCTACAGCTCTCTACGTTAAGATGATCAAGGCTGGCAGTTGGGGCGCCACCGCACTCAGGCCCCCTCGTCTGAATAATCGGAAATGCTCGCTAGTGGACGGCAAGTATCTTCTTGACGATGGCAAGAAAATCACATCGGCGATTGTTTTCCTTATCGGTGAGCTGGGTGGTGAGGACAAGATTAAGGAAATGAAGGAGGAGGACAGACCAGATTGGCTTTTGGAGCCCTTGTATGCAATCATGTGTGGAGAATGGAATCTTGAGATCGTGGATTATGAAGGCGCTGACGAAAGTTCCCGCATTGCTATCCAGGTGCTTGCCCATGAACAAGAGAGTAACAAGTTTGAGCCTTCCAGCAATTATGACAAAATCAAGATTTGCAAGGCGACTTGGCTGAATCTCTCAGTTTGTTTATTGGTGGTGTTACCCCTGTCCCATCTTAGTGTTTGTTCGTGTGGTTAATTTGAGATCGCGTCGGTGGCTTCACGCACCGTTGGGTGCCACGATTCCTCGAGGTAGTGATGTCAACTCTGCATGTCCAGAAAAGCTTACTCCAAGAAGTCAATGCCATTTGTCGACATTGGCGGCAAATATTGACATTATATCCCAGAGGTGTGTGAAGTATTTAAATTGTTACTCAGGGGGTTGCAACATGGTTGACTTCTCTCAACGACTTGGAAACGAACGTATTTAAAATGCTCCCGGGGCAATGGCTAAGTCGTTTTCGTTCAATATTAGTCCATGGCAAGTCCATGGCAAGCTATAGCGCCCCCCAGAATTCATAACCTTCTTTTGAAATTGACAGACCATTGGATATCCAGATTCCGCGAACATGCCTGAGCCCCCCGCATCAACATTTTGGAGCGTCCAGGGTTACATTTTGACAAGAATTTTGTCGCCATAAAGCATTCTCGTGCATCGCGGTTCCCAATGGGTGCTCTCAGGATCGGGCTAGGACGCCCTGCCCATACGAGCCCACTCCCAGGAACGTCCTTAATGGGCACCTCCCATCGATTTTGCATCGTTGCGGGGCCATCGATTTTTGGCTGCCATAATTTGTTTTGCCGTGGGGCTGGCGGAATTTTGGCCGTCGGAATGTGCATTGCCGCAGGGCCGTCAGAATTTGGGCCTTCAGAATTTGTGTTCCCGTGGGGCCATCAGAATGTGTATCGCCGCGGGGCCGCCGGAATTCTGGCTGTCGGAATTTGTGATGCCGCGGGGCCATCAAAATTTGTAATGCTGTGGGGCCGTCGTAATTTGGGCTGTCGGAATTGGTGTTGCCCCGGGGCCGTCGGAATTTTGTGCCATCGGAATTTGTACCAATTGATGTCGAGAGACGCATGCCGATAGAGCGAGGGTGCCGAGAGAAGTGAGGGATATCAACAGTTATATATATATATATATATATATCGGTATGTCGCCAATTATTTTCATGTTTGTAACGACGCCGTGGCAACCGCCGATTATGTATTGCATTTGCAGCAAAGCGGTGACAACCGCCGTGAACACACAATTTTAAGCTCGCGCGTGTTAGAGCATTGTTGTTTAATGATTTTGTTACAACTCGAGGTTATTCGAACTTATCGAACTTACATCGAACCTGCTATTCCAGAAATTGCACATATGAAATATTTGTGAAAAAAAAGCTAAGTTCGATATCTAGGTTGTACTACACTAAGCTCATTAGCCTATTATGATCCACACAGTATGTGTCGGGCGACAAAGGCATGTTTGTCGGGTGGCAAAGGCATATGTGTCGGGCGGCAAAGGCATTTTTGCCGTGCGGCAAAGGCATGTTGTCGGGCGGCAAATGCATATTCGTCGGGGGGCAAAGGCATGTTTGTCGGGCGGCAAAGGTATATTTGTCGGGCGGCAAAGGCATGCTTGTCGGGCGGCAAATGCATGTTTGTCGGGCGGCAAAGGCATGTTTGTCGGGCGGCAACCGCATATTTGTCGGATGGCAAAAGGGATGTTTGCCGGGCGGCAAACGCATGGTTGTTGGGCAGCAAAGGCATGTTTGTCGGGCGGCAAAGGCGGCAAAGGAATGTTTGTCGGGCGGCAAAGGCATGTTTGTCAGGCGGCAAAGGCATGCTTGTCGGGCGGCAAAAGCATATTTGTTGGGCGGCAAAGGCATGTCTGTCGCGTGGCAAAGGCATATTTGTCGGGCGGGAAAGGCATTTGTCGGCAGCATGGGGGGTATAATGTGTATTTTTATACATTCCTTATTTCCTTATTTTCCCAGTTACCTATTCCCACAAGGTGCCATGCGTGCCACCCATATCAGCCAACGGCTGGCTGATCATATACTCCTATAGATGTTTGTAGTTTTTTTTTTATATTTTTGGAATGCGATCATATATATATATATATATATATAATA
>DASCNA010000324.1:0-4272 GCA_036011305.1 Victivallales bacterium | reverse complement strand
TATATAGCACATTCTGAACTCTCTTTTTTCCCGCATCTGAACAAACAAGAAGCGGAGTTTTAGCTAATTTTATTACTATCTTAGATAAATCTTCAAGAGCAGCTTCGCCCTGAATATATTTTCGCGGCGATATAAAAGTTTTATTCATAATATTTTATCCTTTCGTATCAAAGAAAACCATTTCATCAATTTTTTTTATATAAAGTCACGATTAATATTATGTAAATATATAATATATGCAAATTACAATAATAACTCTGTATATATTTTTCCATTTCGCGATGAGGCTAAGATTAAAAATATTATGAACTAAAATTGCTTAATTCGCATATAAATTCTATTTCGCGACAGCGACTATATATTGAAGTTCAGCCATAATGGGATGATGATCTGAGCCGCCAGGAGCATCTCTGCGAATAAATGATTTTTTTATTTCGAAAACCTTAGATAAACGTTTTTCTGTGTAAATATAATCTATTTTTACACCAAAGCCCGTATCCCCATCTGCACTGCTACCGTTAATAAGACGAAAACTGTCTTCAAATATTATAGGTATATTCCAGCCCCGCCCATAAGCATTTATATCACCTTCACGTAACAGCTTCATAGATTCACCTGTTTCGCCTGAATTAAAATCCCCCATAAAAACAACTCCCGCTTCAGGATACTCCGGCCTTAATCGCATATGTTCAGTAGCCATTTCCATATTTTTTAGATGCATTTCCTCACTCACTCCTGCGAGAGGATGAATTCCATACACGAGTAGTTTTCTACCTGTAATTTTATGGTTCATAACAGCCCATGTCATTCCCCGTGATCCATCATAAGGCAAAACACCATCTTCAACAATACTCCATATATCCTGTCTGTATAAAATATCTCCATCCCAATATTTCTCCTGCTCACCACCGGTAGCCAGGGCATAATCCAGCCCTGTTTTAAGCCTTACTCTTTCAAGTATTCTCCACCGCTCTCCCCACATTTCCTGCAAACTGGCAATATCAGGACTGTAATCTGCTATTGTCTGAGAAACACCATCTATTCTCCATTCCGCACCAATATTCGCATAAAATATATTATAGCTCATAAATTTAATTAATATATTATCTGCAATATTCTGATCTATGCTCTTCCCTTCCTCATCAGAATTACTTTCATTCACAGCTGGATTGCTGTCAGAATTATTGTTCCCATCTGAATTCTCGGTATTATCAAATATAGAATCTGATTCATTTCCAAAAACATAACCCGTATGCCAGTTTTCAACTATTTGTCCTTTACTGTCATCCTGATAAAGAAACCTGTACTCCAATACATCACCCTGATTAAAATCACCAACAGTTGCAATATGGATATTTGCGCTTTTTCCCATCCTATAGCCTATTATTCCACCATCATTTTTCTTAATCTGAAGATCAACCCAATCTGCATCAGTATATGATTCAAACTTTGCATCTATCTCACTTAATGAAGCAGCACCGAATTCATAGCTGTAATTTTCAGTGACTGTTACCTGAATTCCAATATTTGAATTCTCAGTAGCATCAGATGACTCATTATCATCATTGCTGATTTGATCCACTTCATTGTTTGTATCTGCAGGACAGGCAGCAATAGTTAGCACTTTACCTTCAGCTCTCCTAAAACCTCCCTGATTCTGGTGATCATCATTTGCAAAAGCATATACAGGTATGTTTAAAGTTTTATGAATAAATTTAGCATATTTATTATAAGAATATTCTGTTTTATAATACAGATTACTGTTTTCTCTGTCTATATAACTAACGCCTCGCTGCAGTGCAGCTACATGGTCCATATAAGCATAATCTGTGCTGTTATGTGTCCCTCCATATAGCCAATGCACAATTTTACTTCTATCAATTCCCTCATAAAATACTTTCTTTAAAGTCTCCATATAAGGGTTTTCAGTATCATTATAATGTTGATTATAATAATTAATGTAATTACTTAAAACTCCATTATCAGCTACTTTTCCAGTCAAAACATAAAGTGCAGCAAAGTTGTATGAACTTAATACTTTATAGCTGTTAACCTCATTTATATTTTTATTCTGAGGTAAAATAATTGTAGGAGATTCATTTTTTGCTTTCAATTTATACTCAGCAAGGGAAATCAACATACCAATGTTTGTATTCCCGGCGCTCATACTCACAGGAAGCCCAACACCGTCAACACATGATATATTATAATTCCAGAAACCATCCTGCCAATTAAATTCTAACAATTGAAATGGTTCTGTAAAATTGGGTTGTTTCTGTTCTCCTTTTACTCTGTTATGATTATCATAAAAAAGATAACATCTTCCGCTAGTTCCAACCTCTTTATCCAATAGATCATATGTTAACGCACTATTACTATCTATTTTTAGGGGATCATGAAATATTTCACCATCTGCCAATGTCGTCCAGCTGATAACTGCATAAATAGAAAATGGTGCATTATTTTTGAATAGAATGGCTGCCACAGCATTGCTGTTGTTGTTAGCATTCCCAGTATCATCAGTTACATCTGAACTGCCGTAATCAGAGTTTACATCATCACCAAAAACATATCCTGTATGCCAATTTTTAACTATTTGTCCTTTGCTGTCATCCTGATAAAGAAACCTATAGTCCAATATATCACTCTGCTTGAAACCTCCAACAGTTGCAATATGGATATTTGCACTCTTTTCCATTCTATAGCCTATTATTCCACCATCATTTTTCCTAATCTGAAGATCAACCCAATCTACATCAGTATATGATTCAAACTTTGCACCTATCTCACTTAATGAAGCAGCACCGAATTCATAGCGGTAATTTTCAGTTACAGTTGTCTGAATTCCATATCCTGAACTGCCGCTGATATCTGAATTTGAATTGTCGTTATTATTAGACGAACTGTTATCAGTACTTGAGTTGCCGTCATTCTGATCAATATTATATTGATATACACGCACATAATCTACAATCATCGATTGAGGCCAAATATCGTCTGCAACACCTTGAGCTCCCCCCCAACCTCCACCAACAGCTATATTCATAAGCAGATGAAAAGGTTGATCAAAAGGCCATTCTGCAAAAGAAGTTCCTACCTTTTCAAAAGTAAAATACTTGAAATCATCAAGGTAAAAATCAATTCTATCTTCAAGCCATTCTATTGAATAGATATGAAATGCGTGAGAGACATCAGGCTGATACAAGGAATCACCTTTTTGTGTTCCTATCATATGATTAAAAGCTTTTGTATGTACGGTTCCATGCACACGTCCCTGATCAAAGCCTACATGCTCCATTATATCAATTTCTCCGCTGTCTGGCCAATTCCCATAACGCCACTCGGTAGGAAGCATCCATATTGCCGGCCATGTTCCTCTGCCTTCAGGCAATTTTGCACGTATTTCTATTTTTCCATACTGCCAATCACCAATATTTTTTGTAATAATTCTTGAAGATGTATAATTCATATCTTCGTAAATTTCTTTTCTGGCAGTGATAGTAAGTACCCCATTATCAACAAAGATATTACCCGGGTTATCTGTGTAGTACTGTAACTCATTGTTCCCCCAGCCAACTAGACCTCGATCTGCACCAGTTCCAATATCAAAATCCCATCGAGTTCGGTCAGGAGTACCTGTATAATCGAATTCATCACCCCAAATTAATATCCACTCAGGATTACCATCATTATTTAATTCAGGATTTTCAAAAGTGAACCATTCAATATTTCCAATTCCATTACGTTTTCTTCCTACAATATATATATCTTTAACACCTGCAGTTACAGAAACTCTGCACATCTGTTCTTTATAAATATGCCATCCACCTGTACCTTTAACTGTATGCACTCCCACCAATGGTCCATCAGGATTCTCAAGTCGAATCTCTATCTCTCCTCCTTCATAACCATCATCACAGGCAATATTTAATCTTAAAAATGTATAATCTTCAGTAAACTCAATATTTTCATATTTAACCCAATCGCCATCATCCAGCCATCCTATTCCTCCATCTTCAAGCTTTACACCTTCCATGGCTGTATAATTTCCAGCATTAATTATTGAATCAGCAGATATTAATCCTGTAGAATTTCCAAAAACAACTATTTGCCATAATGCTATAAAAAAAACTGCAACTATGATCGTCCTATTAAACATAAATTCTTTACCCCATAATTATAATTATTTATCTCCGATAATTACTTCTCAAGCATTATGGATTTATTACAAAAACCTTCTTTCCCCAATTTTAGCTTTCGAAGGATCGTTTT
>DASCNA010000323.1:0-2539 GCA_036011305.1 Victivallales bacterium | reverse complement strand
CCCAACCCCGAAAGTGAAGAGTTCCGACTTTTTATTTTATGTTTTATTGGAGATTGGGATTGAAAACAAAATAAAAAATCAAATGGATTCGCCCCCCCCACCCCACGCACCCGGATTCCAAATCATGGCTGACCCCCACCCGAAGATCAACCGACGGCGCCCTTATTCGCCGGGCATTGTGACGGCGAAGTTTGAAATTTATAGGGTGAACGCCTACTGTCAGTGTGGGCTTGTGCAAAATGCAAAATCTTAGGAGAAATAGCTGGCAGCACCCAGCGCAAAAACAGCAAAATGCACACATGTCTTAAGTGGTGGAAGGTCATGAAGTATGCGACGTGCAGTCCCTGGCTTTTCAGTAGAAGTCTCGATGAAAACCGATATGTGGACTCAAGTTGACCATGTGAGGCTCCAGTGAGACGTTTTGAGTTGAATCGGGTGATGTTTGGGAGGCCTTGGGGATGCTTTGAAGGCTTTGGTAATGTGGTGCGTGTCTTCTTTGGTGGTTTAGGTGACCTGGCAATTACTGAAAACACCCTAAACTGCTTTGAGCGCTTTACTTGATACTTGATGCTGGGAGCTTCTGCATGCTGAGTTATGATAGTTTGGGGAATGTGTTTCAGTTTCCCATTTTAGCTTGGAGTTGTGCAGGTCAATCTAAAACTGAGAAATTATCTAGGTGTTAGTTGGGAGTTCTACTTTGCGTGAAGATTGCAGGTTGTGACGCGGAGCTTAACTCCTATGGTCGGAAGTGATCACTTATCCCTTGCTAGCCAACCAGCCAGCCAACCAAGGCAGCCCAGCCATCAGCCCACGCAGCCAGCCAGCCACCAGGGTGGAGTGTTTCTTGAGGAAATCAGAGAGGGGGGTCGTGACTCCGAAACGCGGCTGTTCAAAACGATGTTGTGTTGCGCTAAAAACGCAGTCAACAAACTTGTAGATTTGTATGTAAAGTACACACGTGTTAAGAACGCACAACATTGCGATAAAGAGCCGACGATTTTATAGAGTGTGCCTTTGCACAAAAGTACTCATTAGATGTTGTTGTGCTTGGCAGAGCTCTTTGTAGCCACGCATGCATACTTTTTGTGGAGTTGTGTATCAAAGTGCCGACAATACGTGGAAGTGTTAATACAACAGCGACGATTCCGTAAAGCCAAACAGAATGACGCGCATGCTGACGAAGACAAACGTATACATATATGCAAAAACTCTTACGACAAGTGAGCCAAACGGCAAACGATATGTAGACGCCATCACAAAACAGCGAACACATACCGCAAACGTCAGAACCATCACAAAACATTGGATATGTTCGGAAACTTTAACAGAACAGCGAAACACAAACAATCTGTGCGCTTGATGTGAGATCCAGCCCAAAGTGCATGCGCCGGTGAAGCGCAGACGAGTTTGGGATTTAGTGGGACTCCAATCCCATCGCACCCAGGGATGAAATATCCTGTGCAGGTAACACATTGCTTCGACGAAAGCTAAACGGCATACCATCGAAGTGAACGGTTCCCCTGCACAGGATATTTCATCCTTGCATGCGTTTGGTCTGGGAGGCAGGCAGGTTTGGGGAGTTGTTCGCTCTCCGACGCGTGCGTTTTTGTGGATTTCTGATCCCCTACCCCGCTTGTGGGGGGGCTGCGCCCCCCCACACCCCCCACTGGTGGCTCTGCCGCGTACATAAAATTTACGGGCCAGGGCCGTAAGGTTTCTAGTTCTGATGATAGAGCGTGCGCGTCTCACCTTCACCCAAAGACAAGTTAGGGGAAGATTACATGAGAGGGAAGATGACAAGAGAGGGAAGATTACAAGAGAGGAAACGATTACAAGAGAGATAAAGATTCCAAGAGAGAGAGAGAGAGAGAGAGAGAAAGATTGCAAGAGAGGGAAAGATTACAAGAGAGGGACAGATTACAAGAGAGGAAAATATTACATGAAAGGGGAAGATTACAAGAGGGGAAGATTACAAGAGAGGGGAAGATTGCAAGAGAGGGAAAGATTGCAAGAGAAGGGAAGTATTACAAGAGAGGGGGGAAGATTACAAGAGAAGGGAGATTGCTAGAGAGGGTGATATTTTTATTAGTGGCTTCGCCCATGCCGCCGACCCCTATTGTTTGTTTTATTTATTTATGTTTAGGGCGGTTTTACGGCCCGGGAGTGGTTCCATTTGATTCGGGACGCGATTTTACGCAAAACTGACCCATCGGGAGCTCGGGAGCTCCCACGAGAGGCCCATTCGTGACATGTTTAATGTTAAATTTCAAGATGCAATTTCTCGAAACATAATTGATAGGCAAAATCGATTTTCTAAGAGGGAATTGACCCCCTAGACCCCTCCAGAAAGATGCGCAGCGAAATTCCGCTTCTTCTGGTGTGCTGAACAGCTCCCCATCATTTTTCTAAGCCCGAATGGTGAGGAAAACGTTGTCCAAAACTTATCCCAAAATTGGAACAGATTGAACTGCCAAGCTGGTGAACACAATATAAGCAAAATCTATGTACATATATTATAAACATTTATATATATATATAT
>DASCNA010000322.1:0-3173 GCA_036011305.1 Victivallales bacterium | reverse complement strand
TGGGGTCCACGGCTGCCTTCCGGTGAAAATGCAGTAAAACGCTGAAGCCCAGCGCTTCCTAGCAAACGCTGTCGCAGCCCATCCGGGTTGGGCTTCGGAGGTTCAGGCCTATCTTCCAAGATTGTCGGGGCAAGTCTCGTAAGGCAGCCTCGCAACTGCGAAGCCAAACCATGACCAGCGCGAGGTTTCCGATCTGGGCTTCTCAGTTTCTGCGCTGGGCTTCTTAATTTCTTCCCTCATTTGATCTGGGCTCCACAGTTTTCGAATTAGGCTTCGTAGTTTCCGCGTGGGGCTTCGTAGTTGCAGGCAGTGACGTGTTGCAGGGAGGCCATTAGGGAGCGGCAGTGCACGCTAAAGCCCAGAACCGAAACCTCGAAGCCCAGCCCGGCTTCGCAGTTTGAACACCAGGCATCGCAGTTGCGAGGCTGCCTTACGAGACTTTGATTGCAAAACCTCGAAGCCTGGCGCCAGAGGCGGCCAATGGGGTTCCAGAAAACCCATATTTCCATTTTCGGGGTGGCGTCTTGGAGCACTATGAAAGTAGCCTTAAAAGGTCTGTTTCGAGCCATTTCGGACCTTCCGTGGGCAGGGGGTCACAAATGACAGTTTTGGGGCCAGGCTTCGCCGTTTGAAGACCAGGCTTCGCAGTTGTGAAGCTGTCGTACGAGACTTTGATCGCAAATCCTCGAAGCCTGGCGCCAGAAGCGGCCAATTATGGTTTCCAGAAAGCCGTTACGGGCGGCGGCGCGTTGTGCCCAGGCCAGGGTCTGCCAGATGTCATAAAATATCGAAATTGACAGGGTGCTCCAGAATGCCCCCAACCCCTATCTAAAATGAGTTCCTGGAGCGATTTTTCGATCTCGGAGCTAAAAATATATTTTGGGGTGTTTTATGGGGCCGAAAATTTGGTCCCAAAACCTCGACCCACAGACCAAAACCACGAAGCCCAGCCTCAAAACCACGAGGCCCAGCCCCCAAACCTCGAAGCCCAGCCCCATAAACCACGAAGCACAGCCCAAAAAACACGAAGCCTGATCCCAAAACCACGAAGCCCAGCGCTAAAACGATGAAGCCCCGCCTCCAAACCACGAAGCCCAGCCCCCAAACCACGAAGCCTAGCATCAAAACCATGAAACCCTGCCATAAAACATCGAAGCCCATCCCCAAAACCATGAAGCCCAGCTTCAAAACCACGAAGCCCAGCCGTTACGGGCGGCGGCGCGTTGTGCCCAAGCCAGGGTCTGCCAGATGTCTTAAAATCTCGAAATTGACAGGGTGCTCCAGAATGGCCCCAAACCCTGTCTAAAATTAGTTCCTGGAGCGATTTTTCGATCTCGGAGCTAAAAGTGTACTTTTGGCATTTTTGGGGAGGCGAAAATTTGGTCCCAAAACTTCGACCCACAGCCCAAAACCACGAAGCCCAGCCTCAAAACCACGACGCCCAGCCACAAAACCTCGAAACCCAGCCCCCAATCCACGAAGCCCAGCCCCGAAAACATGAAGCCCAATCCTAAAACCACGAAGCCTAGATCCAACACGTCGAAGCCTAGACCCAAAAGCTTGAAGCCTAAACCCAAAACTTCGAAGCCCATATGCAAAACCTCGAAGCCCAGCCCCCAAACCACGAGGCCTAGCCCAAAAAAACACGAAGCCTGATCCCAAAACCACGAAGCCCAGCGCTAAAACGACGAAGCCCGGCCGTTACGGGCGGCGGCGCGTTGTGCCCAGGCCAGGTTCGTCAAAAAGCTTTGCAGAATGAGCATTTGGACGAGAAGCCTCGAATGTATGAGCAACGACACCGAACTTCATACAAGTTGTATGAAGTCCGCTCTGGATCCCACCGAGGTTTGTACTAGTTGTACAAACTTCAGCTTCCTGGGGAAGCATGGAAAAGCTCGTGCGGTTGCAAGCAGAGGCACAAATTTTATTCTTCCGGAGCCCCGTCGAAACAATTTCGCTTTCTCGGTGCAAGGGGAACTAAGAGAATGCGTGGGCGCACCTTGCAATCAGTTCAGCTAAGGCCCAAAGGTTATCAAGCAATGTGATAAGCCGTTACGGGCGGCGGCGCGTTGTGCCCAGGCCAACGCCTGCACTCGAGACTTAGGGAAGGGTACTGCTGGGGTGCACTGGGGTGCTGCTGGGGTGCACTGGGGTGCTGCTGGGGCTGCTGGGGTGCCCTGGGGTGAAACATAAACGGTTTCTACTACCGCTTCCATAGAAGCCAAAAGCTAATAAAATATCGAGAAGAATGTATGAGATGTGGGGGTACCATGTATTTGTTGTCTTTTCGCACGCAATGGGGCTCGAAATTTCAGTGCGCAGCTCAATCCCCGTGCTTACCTTGACCTCCCCTCGCCTTTCCAGTGATGGCCGGCGCCGTCGAAATCCAGGGGAGCAGCTTCCGCGCCCACATGCAGCGGCGCGGCGAGGACGGCCGCAAAGAGCACATCCGAGGTCCGCACCGTGGAGAGAAGCGCAAAGCCGAGCAGGACCTGGAGAGGCTGCGCGCGGCTGCCGAAGAGGCCTCGGACGCGGCCTGGAGCGCCATGGCGGCCGAGAGCCGCCGCCTGCAGGAGCGCGCGGACTTCGAGGCGCGCGTGTCCGTCTGCGCGAGCGCGCTGGTGGTGCGCCCTCCATCGCCGTGTTCCGAGGAAAGCGATGCCCCAGACATCGAAGACCCGGAGCCTCACGATTCGCAAGAATATTACGACGACGTCGATGAGCTCTGGCAGGACATCGATGAGGACGGGCGGCTGCCCGATTATTATCAACCGCTTCCGCTCCGTCCGGTGCCTGATCCAAAAGATGCGGTGGAGGCGACCGCGTTGCTCAGCAAGTTTCGCCCTGTGCGGAATACTATGGAGGACTTGAAAAAGCTGCTGGACGCGTGCGCCGACCCTAACATTACCGTCCACGACGGCGACATCCCCCCGCTGATGAAGGTCATGACTTTTGCTGGCAAGGAGCACGTAGGGCCGATGCGGGACCTCCTCCTCCGAGCGGGCGCAACAGAAGATGACGAGGCCAAAGAGCGGTGGGAAATCCGGCGCCGCGCCGACGCTTGCGAGGAGGCGTGGATGCGTAACTTCCACCGCGACCCGGCGCTAGTACCGTACGACTGTCCTTGATCGCGCGCGCGTGAAAACGAATATGCTCTGCCAAAGTGCGCACGT
>DASCNA010000321.1:0-1751 GCA_036011305.1 Victivallales bacterium | reverse complement strand
GATACTTCCAATCACCTCTCTGAGAATCCCATGCTCCTACATGGCCATCTGCAAGCATCTTCCCAGCAAGACGAAACCTTTCTGGATCATGCTTCAAAGAGAATGGTATGCCGCGGTGGTCCTTCTTTGGGTAATATCCACCTCAGTTATATATGTAAATCCCGGCCTGAGCCGATAGGAGTGAGGGTTTTTTTGAGGGTTTGGGACGTTTTAGAAGATTTTGGGCCGTCGTGAGAGATTGTTACCAGGTTCCACCAACATGCAAACAAGTGTTCCAGGCTTAGGCAAGCCCATGCACAACAACCACACAACTAAACAGAGACACACAGACCAACGTTCAATTTTGGGGCGTTAAATTCGGAACGAATTTGGAACACTAGCCAAAGCCGTGTTTGGGCAACTCTAAAGCATATTCTGCTCAGCGCCTCCAAACTCCAGGCTAAAACTTCATAGATCTCAGGAAGGGTGATGTCTGGAATGATGTTGGCCAATGGGACGCTACTAAACACAATTCTGTTATCGATTGTAGGTAGCCGCACACAAGCAGAGAACCAAGACAACACCAACATTTTCTCCCTCCTGTGGAGACCGGCGTCGTCCCCATGGAGGGCAATTGGGACTCTTAAGTTGTGGTCGGGCACAGCGGCAACCACTGGATGCTCTTGGTACCAAGCTGTCCCCGAGGAGTTGGACCAATAATACTCCAAGAGGCCATCGCGACCCTTAAAAGTTTGTTGGAATATCTCCGGAGCCTCACGCCATAGATTTCCAAAAACCTCATGAGGGAGCACAACCCCATGTTTCATAGGCTTGCAGCCTAACCCATTTTTCTTGAGCACGGTGATGTTGAACTTGTAAAGCTTAGGTAGAAGTTTTCTCCAGCTTTGTTTGTTGGCCCATGCATGGAAATCTCTCTCGATGTGTGAAGCTGTTGCTCCAACTTTGAACAGAGATGCCAGCCCTAGAATTATGGAATCACAGCCTTCAGTTTTCCCGTGAATTTTGTAAGCCAAGCGTACCATTCTCTTTATACTTGTTTCGCCATCTCCTACTAAATCTAGAAGCTCATCCCCCAAAAGTCCATCCAACGCCTCCTCCCTGGGTGCTTGGACGGATGGTGAGAGCAACAACAGAAGGAGCGCACACCACAAAGCACATCGCACCATGGGAGCAATTGTGCAGAGCTCGGGTGGAGCAATTGTGCAGAGCTGGAGGGCCGACAGCATACTTGGGCGCCCAAATCCTAGATTGGACTGGGCGCCCAAATCCTGCAGAGAAACTAATTTTATAATGCGTTTTTTGAGGATCCATCCTGTACAAAATGTAGTAAATGACCCGACGCAACTTTCTGGAAGAGGATTTCCCCATATCTTTCATCTGGAATTGTTTTCGTCGCAACTTTACGTTTTTTGGTACTCCAAAATGGAAGCCGGGCTGTGTAATTAAACAAAATGCAATTTTGAATTTTTAAATTTTGAATTTTGAAATGTTGAAATTTTGAAATTTGGCATTTTGAAAATTTGAATTTTACAATTTTGAAATTTGATATTTTAAAATTTTAAACTTTTGATTTTTGAAATTATATATTGCTATTATTTTAAAATGTTGAATTTCAAAATTGTTGAATTTTGAAATCTTGAATTTGTAAATTCTGAATTCATGGAATTTTGAATTTTGAAATGTTGTTTTTTTTTTAATTTTAAAATTATTTGGGTTATATATATATATGTATATAGATTATATATATATAT
>DASCNA010000320.1:0-1700 GCA_036011305.1 Victivallales bacterium | reverse complement strand
ACACTAAAAAGTGTAAATAGAGTAGATGTTGTCAAGGATAAGGAGAGAAGGCCAGAAATTGGCGGTAAACGGAACTGGGATTAACGCAGTTCAGAGTCTTTCTTTTGGTTACGAGTCAACAGCGCAACCAATCACGACGATGGGTCTCAATAAGGTTGTTTATGCCCCCGGAGCCCCTCAGACAGCGTCTATTCAAGCAAATAGCTTAATGGTCTATGACGATTTCTTCATACAGTTTACGGGAGAACTTCCATTTAGCGGTCAGGTGGACTATAAAGACCAAAATGTTAAATTCACAGAGGCTTACTTGACCTCCTATTCTTCCTCTTGTTCTATAGGAGAGATCCCGTCTTTAGGCATGGGCGCTGACATTTACGGAGAAATGGGGACAGGCGATTATTTAAATTTTGAAACAATAGCTCCTCATGATACGGAATTAAAAATAGCTGGCTATAACTCAATAAATATAAATTTAGATGAATTCAATACAAATAGAGTAAATAGTTACTCTTTAGATATTCAGACACCAAGAACTGCTGTTTATGCTTTTAACGATAAAACCCCATCCGAGGTGGTTTCTGAATCCCCTCTGGATATAACGATGCAATTTTCAATAGACGCAGATGATTATAAAATAAAAAACATTAGATTTGTCCCAGAAGAAACTTCTTTTAGGAACGTTTCTATCTCTATAAACAAAAACAACTCAACGGAAAACATCAAAACCTTCTCGTTCAGGAATATGCTTTTGATCTCCGAGCAGTATCAGTCAGACATGAACGGGAATGTGCAAATAAGCTTTGTTTTAAAAGGAACAGTATTAAGGGTGTAAAATAGAAAAATGGCTTCGATAAGATATGATCAAATTCCGCTGACGATTCAGTACGGTTCTCGGACCGAAAAAATCTTAGCGTACGACTGTTCTCTTAGCGAAACTGCGGATTTGCAGCCAGTTTACTCAATTGGTAAAAAGGGAGTTGCGGAGCAGACCCCTCGAGGAGCTAGGACTGCGAGCGTCTCTTTTTCCTATACTCCTGTTCTTACAGGTATTACTAACGAAAGGTTTAAGTCGAAGGGCGACTATAATATAATAAACGGCGTAGCGAGTGGACTCAAAACAACAAAGGCTTCGCAATCTTCTGGTGTGTCTTTGGTGTTCGGTGGTATAAGTGGAGAGGGGTTACTGACTTCTTACTCTGTTTCTCTTGAGCCTTACGCCCCTGTTCAATGCAGCGTTAACTTTGAGCTTTTTGGCTCAGGGGGGAATATTCCAGCGTCTGGAGAGCTTAAGGCTCAGTCTTTATTTAGAAGTCCCGCTTCGGCTTTGGCTTCTGGGGTGGGGCACTCGGCTTATTCTTCTTTTATGACCGCTCAGTCTCCGGCTACGATCACAAGCTCTGACGAAACGGGTATTTTAAAGTCGGTCAATTATTCTATAAATTTTAATTACGAGCCTGTTTATAAACTGGGACAAGAGTTTCCTTCAACGTTTTTGTACCATTCAGCCACAGAGGAAGCGAGGTTGATGGAAAATGTTTATGAAACGGGAATTGCTTTTACCGGTAAGTCTGAAAAATTTCACTTAGACGTAAAAAGTATAGATAATAATAATACTATTTCTGTTAATATGGAAAACCCTGTTTTAATGAGCACTCAACTAAGAGTTGGTTCTAATGGGGTCGCGGAAACCGAAAAAACTA
>DASCNA010000319.1:0-3261 GCA_036011305.1 Victivallales bacterium | reverse complement strand
ATCTAACCAATTACTTGTATCTGATGAACCTGTATTTGTAATTTTAGCAATTAATGTATGATCACTATCATTATATGCTGAAAAATTTGATGAACCATTAATTATAATTCTAAATTTAGTTGTATCATCTAATACATTTGTTATTTTCATTGTAAAATATCTATAATCAGTAGCAGTATAACTTCCTCCACCAACAGCAATAGAAGAATAATCTAAACTGGTTACACCACCATAATAAAATCCACTATAATCTTTATAACCATCTGAACTACCACTTGTTGGAGTTTGTAAAAGACCATTTACCATCTGTAACTCTGAATTACTACCATCTGTAGCAATATTAACAGTATGATCATAACTTGTATCTAATGTTCCGCTTGGATATGTTCCAGTACTGGATTTAACATGAGTACCAATACCAGAAATGGTTGATTTTAAAGATGTAGAAACAGTATCTATTCTAATAGCACCTAAACTATTTCCATTAGCAGTACTTTTTGCTCCTTGACCTCCAGCCCAACCTGAATTACCAATAATATTATAAACTTTAACATCAAATTTAATATTTTCATTAAATAAACTTGTGCTATTATAATTTAATTGTAATTTATAATCTCTAAATTGAATATTATCAGGAGAACTATGATTTGAAAAGCTTAATTCTGTTCCAGAAGTATTATGTGTAGAACCTTGTGAATAAGCAGAACCCCCAACATCATAATAATAATGACTTCCTCCCCCAATTTGAGTTCCACCAGCACCTTTAACAATACTTGTTATAGAACTTTTTCTTGAACCAGAACTATCTTCCATTTGTATTTCTGCGTGTGTTAAATTATTTGGTAAAAATCTATGACAAATATTTGTCATACTAAATTGTACATCAAAAATAGTAGAAGTTGATGCTGTTGCAATACCAGAAACATATTGTAGTGCGGGTGTAGATATACTACTTATAAAATTACTATTTGAAACAATAGCAGGATTACTATTAAGATCATCAACATAAAAATAATTAACTGAAGTATTTGCACTAGCCTCAGTATCTGCTTCATATCTAAGATGTAAAAAGTATGAACCAAATTGAGGTGGATAATATGTATTAGGTGTATTTGCTTCAGCATGTGCTGTAAAACTTTTCCAAAATCCGATACTTGTGCTTGAAAAATTATCACCTTCAGTATCAACAACAAGTTTTACACCAGCAGAAGTATTACCTGTTCCATTAGCAACATCATTTCCAAAACCAGGTAATATAAGTTTTGCATGATAATTAGTGCCATTAACATTACCTCCAAAAGCAAATAAATTACCAACAGTAATATTACCTGAAGTTACAGGTGAAATAACATAATTTTGTTTTCTTGTTCCAGTAGAAGCAGTTACTAAAGGACTCCACGTGGTTACACTATTTGCTTTATATACTGTTCCATTAGGACTTAAACTTGAACCATTTAATTGTTTTGCTGTGCTATAAGAAGTTGCACCTGAAAGACTGGAAGCATCTCCACTAGAAATAGCAGTTGGAGCAGATGGATCATCAGTAAAACCTGAAACTGGTGTACTTGTTTCGTTTCCCCAACTTGCATTTTGTGTATTTAGAGCTTTAATAAAAAATTGATAACGATGACCAGGATATAAACTAGACATAGTTTTATTTGTGCTAGAGTTACTACTTAAAGTTTGAGATGTAGTTTGACTACCAGAGTGACTATCATAAGTAGATAAAGCACTTCTATTTTCAACTGCATTATATCTAATACTATATTGTTTAATATATGGTGTAGTTTGCGTTCCTGCAGTATTAGTATCATGATCGGCTGGTTTTGTCCAAGATAAAGCAATTGTAGTAGTTGATGTTCCACCGACAGATAAATTTGTTGGAGTTCCTGGAGGACCAATTGGTAATGTGCTTTTATTATAAATATAATGATATTTTATTGAATCTCGTGTATTATAATTTTGACTATATATTCTAAAATCATAATTTGTTTCAGAAGTAATAGTATAATAATTATATGTATTACCAGATCTTCCAGAACCGGAACCTTCTATATATAAATTAAGACGATTAGTAGTAGCACTTCCAGTAGAAATTGTTGTTCCAGGCCAATTATTTCCAGTTGTAAAATCAATATATACTTGATTAATATGAGGAACACTAATATCTACAAATCCTAATTCTTGACGTGGTGGTAAATTCCAATTTAATCTAATTTGATTTGTAGATAAAACAAAACTATGTCCATTCATTTCAGGTGGTGTATCTACAAGATACCTTAATAACCAATTATCAAGTTGTGCAAAAGCATTTGCAATTGTAGTTGTAGTTGTCAAACCTACTGCTGCATTTCCTATAGTTGTATATGAATTACCAGTTGGTTGACCAATATTAGAAGAAGTACCATGACTAGTAATATCTTGCCAAGAACCTCCACTATGTTTAAATTCCATAGTACCAGTATTATTTCTAATACCATAACCTCCACTTCCAGAAGTAGAATTCATATTAATATAACCATCTGTTCCAGATAAAATAATATCTGGTGTTGTTATTGTATTAGCAACATTTAAGGTAGATTCTATATGAGCATTACCCATAACAGTTAAATTACCACCTTGTGGAACTAATACATTTCCTTTTATTTTATAACCTAATCCAGCAACATCTAAATCAGCATCTGGTGTTTCAGTTCCAATTCCAACTCTACCATTTGAATCAACAATCATATTAATAGAACCTCCAGTATAAAATTGTAATTGATCATTATCTGCACCTGCAGATGTTTCAGCAACAACTTTTGTATCTTGATCTACATCAGTAACACCACCTAAACTACCCCAAGTAGAACTTGAATATCCTTCAAATTGTTGAGTAGTCGTATTATAACGAATACTACCAGTTGTACTTTGTCTTTGTGCTGTTGTTCCTGAAGGAATAACAATACCGTCTGTACCATTTATATGTAATGATTGTAATGGTGAATCAATACCAATTCCTAATTTATCTTTAATAATAATAGTTTTTTCTATATGAGCGTTACCCATAACAGTTAAATTACCTGCTCCTGGTACAAAAATATTACCTTTAATTTTTTTACCGATGCCAGCAACTTCTAAATCAGCATCTGGTGTTTCAGTTCCAATTCCAACTCTACCATTTGAATCAACAATCATATTAATAGAACCTCCAGTATAAAATTGTAATTGATCATTATCTGCTCCAGCAGATGTTTCAGCAACAACTTTTGTATCTTGATC
>DASCNA010000318.1:0-1899 GCA_036011305.1 Victivallales bacterium | reverse complement strand
AGCTATTGACGCAGCACTACAAAGTGGAGTTGTGAAAATAGGCAGTGGTAATTGGGGATATTGGGTCTTATACGAAGGCGCTTAAAACATATAGATGGAAGCTAAGTACTGCAAGTACTGCGGGAAAGAGCTTACTCGTCACGAGAAGGCACGCTGCATGGAATGCTTTCTCAAGTTAGATAATGGCATTTGCTATCCACCTAAATGGTGGGAAACTCATCTACCATGAGCGGAACCTTTATTAACCACTACACCCTAGGTATGTCTGTGGCTCCTCACGGACCACTAAACCACAGGAACTTACGCAATAGTAATCCTAGGGGCCACACAATAGGATAAAAAATGGGATTTAGAAAAACATTTTCAGGAAAAGAGACATACGTACCTCAGTCGTTTTCACCAACCGCAGGAGAAGCGGAATTAGTGTCCAGAGTCGGGGTATATGACGACTTTGATAATACAGCAAACAAAACACCCAATGTAGCATGGGGTGCAAATACTGACCCATTCAGTGGTGCATACGATGACCGTAACATTTTAATACATCATATTAAGGTAACAAACGAAGACTTTGACAAGTATAAAGAAATTCACTTTTGGTCTAATGATTATACGGGCCGTTCTTTAAGTAATAGTAATTATCTATTTGATATTCCTATGGCTATAACAAAAGACGACGCAGACGGAAGAGTTGACACAGTTATAGACTTCCCTATTCCCCTTTTGGTTATGGGCGGGTGTCGTATAGGAGTAAAAGAAACGGCTGGTCATGCTGGTGCTTTCGACTATGATGCAAGAGTAGAGATATGTTACACTGTATTGGATGGTACTGCGGATTCTGCTGATTTTGATTCACTGAAATATCAATATTTATCGGCCTTTTCAAGTTATCAAAGGAGTGCTGATGCTGAATTTGTTATTCAACCAGATTCAACCTCTGCAACATGGACAGAGGATATAGAAATATGGGGAGGTATGGTGATGAATTATAAAAATGCTGGAGGTTCCAAAGAGGTAGCCTATTCCGAAGTATTGAATGCAGATGGAGATTCGGTAGCCACAATATCCGTTATTAAGGGCGAAACCAATGCGTTTCGATTAAATTTCCCTGTTGGTATCGAATGGCCCTCTTATTCAGGAAGTTGGACACTTCCATCTTTAAGCGGAAGCTGGCCTACACTTGTCTCCGGAACATGGCCGGGTGTTTCATTAGACCCTCCCGGCCTTTCCGGTGGTTCATGGCCTTCTTTCTCTGGTAGTTTCCCAACTTTGAACGCTGGCGGCCACCCTGACTTTAACTTCGGACACATTATTTGGGCAGAGGATAACAGCAAAACCAAGGCTGACACTGCCGCAGCAGTTAGTAATAGCGCTATTGTAACATTAGAGAACAATACCGACTCATGGATGGCAGACGAAATAAAGGTGGGAGACGTAGTGACAGATGAGGATGATGCCTCAAAGGGTACAGTAATTACTGTAACAAGTCAAAACAATATAACATTAAGTGCAACAACAAGTATAGATGATGAGGAAGAATTAACTTTTTCACGGGACGATAGAAAAACTTGGTCTCTAAAGGCAGCAGGTTCTGATACACAAGTTACCTTTTATCCTTACCCTGTTTATTGTGCAGGTAATGCAGCCGGAGCTTCCAACATGAAGATTAGGTCAGGAGCCTTATCAGATAACGAAACGCGAGCTACGTGGTTCTATAGACCAGTACATGCTCAAGGTATTGACCACGGATGGGTATAGACCTAACGAAAGCTTTATATAGTCCTACAGTATATGGGTTAGAGTGATATTATGGCTAATAACACAACGACAAACGAAACAGCAAACACTACAGCTAATGTGGTAGTTGAATCCAGTATGCTAGACATGTTGATGGACAAC
>DASCNA010000317.1:0-1646 GCA_036011305.1 Victivallales bacterium | reverse complement strand
AGTACAGGCCGCTGCTTCTCCACTTTTAACGTCTGGAGAGGAAGGCGATAATTCTGAAGTTGCCGGAGCTATTTTGCCGATACAGGGTCAAGCAGTTACTCTCAGTGATGGTTATAATACAGAAACATTTGAATTCTGCCCCGCCCTCGAAACTGTACAATCTGGACATATACCAGTATTGATTAGTACCAGTGGAAGCGGTAACACACCAACCAAAGCTACTATGGATAATTTATTAACTGCTATAGAAGCTAATTTACACATAGAGATGAATTGGAGCTCTGGAGAAGGCCCAAACGAGACTCCTTATATCATTAGACTTGATGGCGAACAAAAGATAGCTGGCACGATTGGTAATACAATTGTATCACAAAGTTTTTATTCACCAGCAGTCTGGCCTTATTTTGTTGATAACACTGCTCCCAAAGGAAACTATACTACGACTAATTTTTCTGGAGGCTCTGGTTCCGTTACTCATACGGGCACACTTTCATCTATACCTATTAAAAGAGGAACTATAGATATAAAGGTAGATAACAGGAATGCTGGAACCCCAGTATACGTTCAGAAGGGTAAGGATACTAAATTTGGTACCTTTAGTGATTCGGGAGCGGCTACAACATCACCCCATGAAACTACTGATGTATCACCAAGAACGACAATATCTTCTGGTACCATTGATTATGTTTTGGGAGAGTGGTCTATTACCTTTACTGACCCACCGTGGAGCGGAAAGGCTATTCAAGCTGTGTATAATAAACCATCTAAAGATTATTCTATATCTCTTTTGGGTACAGAGCTGTTAAATGACACAGACCCGCCAGTTTCTCTGACAGGTTATAGAAATAAGAATATATCTCCCTATGATGTAATACTTGAGAAGATAAAAGAAGCAATAGATATTACAGATTTAGAAAAACCCAAAGAATGGTTCGTACAGGTCAAAGAAGACGATGAGCGAACTAATATAATTTTTGTAAAACGTAAATCGAAGGATAGTGATGATAGCGTGGTTCTATCATATAGAGACGGAATATCATCTTTAAAGTATAAACAAAGACTTCCTGCTAATACAGGCACAGCTACTGGTACGGTAGGAGGAAGACAGGTATTTGTATATGGTAATCGCCCCAAAGGTATAGTTAGTAAAGAAGTAAAACCCCATCCCTTACAACGAATTAAAGCTAAATTGGCACAGGCTGGTGTCGGAGAAAAGGGAGACAGATTTATCTATCCTGCCGAAGCGCATAAACAGTCGATAATTGAGATTTTTAAAGAGCTTGATGAGGTTAATGAAATATCACTCACAGCTAATAAAGCTCCTTATATTGGTTTGGAATCAATAATAGATTTAAATGTTGAGGACGACGCTATTGCTGGAAGGGCAGTAGTTGTAGGAAAAACTATATCTTGGTCTCGTTCTAATATGAGTATACAATTAAAATTAGATAGAAGACCAGTGAAAGTATCAGATTATATTCAAAATCTCTAATTAGTTTTATTAGACTTTGCTCTAGACCCGTCACCAAGTCCCTTTGAATCGGGCACATCTGGTTTCGTAGTTCGAGCTGATAGAGTCCCTTCTTTATATTCAATTCCACTATGAGAGTGTACACTGTCTAGGGTTCCATCAGATTTAAGTCCTG
>DASCNA010000316.1:0-1608 GCA_036011305.1 Victivallales bacterium | reverse complement strand
GCTATCAATAGTTCGGGTACGGCTTCTACTTGGGTTTATTATAAGAATACTGCTGATGGCGGGGCTAGTGGTGCTGGTACTACTACTGCTTCTGCTGCGTCTGCTATTAATGTGTTGGAGATTGATGCAGGGGTTGATGTTCAGGCTAACACGATTACTGCCAATGAAATCTTCGCAGGCACTATTACTGCTACGGAGATCGAGAGCGCCACTATTACTGGTGACGAGTTAAACTCGATTACGATTAACGCTTCTCGTTATATCCAGAGTCCAGATTTTGTATCTGGTTCTGCGGGTTGGAAGATTGAGGGTGATGGTAACGCTGAGTTTAGCGAGGTAACTGTCAGGGGTGTTGTTTATGCTAATACTGGCCGTATGGGTGGTACTAATGGTTGGACTATTGCTTCTAATGTAATTCAGAGTATTCCTTCTGCCGCTAATGCTGTTCATCTCAATAGTGGTGGTGGTTCTATACCGTATTTGCGTATGGGGGCTAAAACTGCTTTTGATAATGCCAATACTGGTGTTTGGTTAGATCCTACCAATGGCTTGGTGCTTGGTTCTGGCACTACTGGTGCCTGGATTAAGCCTGATGGTAAGTTTTATCTTGGTGGCGCTAGTGGAGCGTTGCAGTGGGATGGCAGCAACCTGTTGATTGATGGCGGTGGTACGTTCACAGGAGCCTTGAGCGCTGCTACGGGCACATTCGCTGGTGCTTTGAGCGCTGCTACGGGTACGTTCTCTGGCACACTGACTTCTAGTGTGGTGGTTTCTGGTTCAATTGATATTGGTGGAACTGACTCTACTTCTTGGCATGTCGATAGTGATGGCAATATGTGGTGGGGGAGCAGTTCTACTTATTCTGGTGCTTCAATCAAGATTTCAAATCAAGGTAGTGTAACGCTTACGGATGGTACTTTCTCAGGTGACATTTCGGGGGCTTCTGGAACGTTCACAGATGCACTATCTATTGGTTCTAGTAACAACATTCTCAAGGTGGACGCGTCAGGGAACCTGTCCATCGGTCACGCCACCCCTTCTTCAGCCCCCTTCCAAGTGAGTAATGCTGGTGCGGTTGCTGCCTCAAACTTGGCTATCTCTGGTGGTTCAATGACTATCAATAATCTCTTTAACGTAGCTGCTGATGGGGATATGTGGATTGGTCACGCTACGCAGGGTAGTGCTCCATTTCAAGTTGATAATGATGGCTCTGTGCTTTGTTCCGATCTGCAAGTAACCGGTGGGAGTGTGAATATTGGTTCTAATAACAATGTGTTGATTATTACCACTGCTGGTGCTATATCTTCTGGACTTGAGGGTGGTGGTATAACTTCGCCATTCCATGTGACTGCTGCCGGTGTGATGTATGCTACTGGTGCTGTTATCACTGGCGATATTGAATCTGGTAGTACTATTACTGGTGCTGAGATTGAAGGTGGAACTATTAGTATTTCGAGTGGCAAGTTTCATGTTGATGAATATGGCAATCTGATTGCTAAAAGTATTAGTTTAGGCGATGCCGCAGCTCCAACGTCATATAGCAATTCAATGATTATGGGTGGCGGTTCTCTACATAAGATTCGTATTAGTAGTTCTGCTTTTGGTTTG
>DASCNA010000315.1:0-1963 GCA_036011305.1 Victivallales bacterium | reverse complement strand
ACGTGTCTGAACAAAATCGGACGTCTGAAAAAAAATCAGACGTCTGAAAAAGTGTCTGAAAAAGTGTCTGAAAAAAATGTCTGAAAATCAATAACTGTTAGAAATCAATGATTTCTAACAGTTATTGATTTTCAGACATTTTTTTTTTTCAGACACTTTTTCAGACACTTTTTCAGACGTCTGATTTTTTTTTCAGACGTCCGATTTTGTTCAGACACGTGTTACGGACGTGGCGCGCGGGTGTCCCCCGCCTCCTCCGCTGGGCCCGGCTTGGGCCCGGGCCTGGCGCGCGGATGTCCCCCGCCCACCCCGCCGGGCCCGGCTTGGACGCGGGCCCGGCGCACAGGCGCCCCCCGCCTGCTCCGGCTGGGCCCAGCTTGGGCCCGGGCCCGGCGCGCGGGTGCTCCCCCCGGGGCGGGCCTGGCGCGCAGGTGTCCGCCGCCTGCTCCGCTGGGCCCTGCTGCTTGGGCCCAAGCCTGGCTGGGGCCCGGTTTGGGCCTGGGCTCGACTTGGGCCCAAGCCCGGCCCGGGCCCGCACCCGGCTTCGGCCCGGGCCCGGGGCTCGGCGTTGCCGCCCGGCTCGGCCGGCTCGGCTCGGCCCGGCCATCTCGGCCGGCGGGGGCCGGTCCGGCTCGGCGCGGCCGGCTCGGCTCGGCCGGCCGGCCCGGTCCAGCTGGTTGAGCTCAGTTAAGCTCGGCAGGCGCCTTTCCCGCCCGGCGCGGCCGGCCCAGCCGGCCCGGCCGGCTCGGGTTTTCTCGGCCGGTTCGTCTCTGTGTCGGACCCGGCCCCGCGGGTCCGGCTTCTATGTGCGGATCCGTGTGGGTGCCGGTCGGATCCGTGCCGGTGCCCGTCGGGTCCATGCGGGTGCCCGTCGGGCCTGTGCGGGTCCGTGCGGGTGCCCGTCGGGCCCGTGCGGGCCCGTGTGGGTGCCCGTCGGGCCCGTGCGGATCCATACGGATATCCGTCGGACCCATATGGATCCATACGCGGATGCCCATCGGATCCATCGGGCCCATATGGATCCATACGGATGCCCATCGGACCCATACGGATCCATACGGATGCCCGTCGGACCCATACGGATCCATATGGATGCCCGTTGGACCCAAACGGATCCATACGGATGCCCGTCGGACCCATATGGATCCATACGGATCCATATGCCTGTCGGATCCATACGGATGCCCATCGGACCCATACGGATCCATACGGATGTCCATCGGACCAGTACGGATCCATACTTATGCCCATCGGACCCATACAGATCCATACGGATCCATATGGATGCCCGTCTGACCCATACGGATCCATACGGATGCCCATCGGATCCATATGGATGCCCGTCGGATCCATTTTCGGATCCATACGAATCCATACGGATGCCTGTCGGATCCATACGGATGCCCATCGGATCCATACGGATGCCCGTCGGGCCCATATGGATCCATACTGATGCCCATCGGACCCATATGGATCCATACGGATGCCTGTCGGACCCATACGGATCCATACCGATGCCCGTCGGACCCAAACGGATCCATACAGATGCCCGTCGGACCCATACAGATCCATATGGATGCCCGTCGGATCCATACAGATGCCCATCGGACCCATACAGATCCATACGGATGTCCGTCGGACCCATACGGATCCATACGGATGCCCATCGGCCATACAGAAATCGATCCATACGGATCATCGATCCATACGGATGCCCATCGGACCCATACGGATCCATATGAATGCCCGTCGGACCCATACGGATCCACACGGATGCCCGTCGGACCCATACGGACCCATACGGATGCCCGTCGGACCCGAACACTTTCAAAAAACAACACAAATACACATGCCATGTTTTACTTCAAATCTCAACATTTCAAAATTCAACATTTTCAAAAGCGCACGATAGCAAATCAAGATACAACAAACGACAACAACAACGACAACGGCGACAACGACA
>DASCNA010000314.1:0-1570 GCA_036011305.1 Victivallales bacterium | reverse complement strand
AACCTTCTTGTTAATTAATTTACCGTTGATCCCTATGAGACGCATTACACGTCACTTAATACGTTCTTAAACTTGTTGAAGAAGAAGTTAACAACGTCAGGGTTAGCTTCAAGGAAGTCAAAAAGTTTGCCTCGGCCTTGTATTTTTTCCGGCATTTCAAGGCCAACTTCTTTTAGCTCCTCCATAACATCTGGATCTGTTGACAGCCAAGGGCCAGATTTTTTTGTATAGTCCCATTCAATAAGAAGATCCGCTATCTCCTTCTCGATCCAAATACTTTTCCCACCCGTTCTTCCATACCTTACTGGATATTCGATAAGGTAGTTGGACTTTTCGTTGGGAGATTTTTTTATCATGATCTTAACTTTGTGGCCAAGGATTTTATTTGTTTTTCTATCTGGCTGCTCCTTATCCTTCTGAAGAATGAGGTCCTTGTTAAACCTTGGTTGAAAATCAAATATCCAATTTGCAAAATGCAGCAAGGCGTTACCTCCCGTGGCTGTAGTTTGCCTAACTGGCGCTGAGGTATAGAGAATTCGTATGTCTGCCCTAACCTGACTGACAAAGATAGCCATGTGTCCGCGCTTTGTCATTTGGTTGGCTACCTTTTTCATTATTGTTGATGCTATAACAGCTCCACCGGCAACCATCGAGGACTTTTCAGTTGGTTTGTCTATATCATCTCTTGGTATCAGCCCGTCAAGTGAATCAATTATAAATAAATATTTCTTATCGACATCGTTGTTAAGGATAAGAAGCTTCATTAAATCAAAAACAGATTCATATATGTTTGATTCATACATGAAAAACTTTGTTTCGTCTGTGTCGATACCGCAGCGAGCTCTCATTTCCGGGGAGAATCTACCTTCGGTTTTAAAATAGATAACTTTCCCGTTGGAAAATTGTTTTTGAAAATTCTTTGCTACCTCAAGAGCCTCCGAAGTTTTACCCCCCTCATTAACGCCGCAAAATCTATGAAGCCCGGGGCCAAGCCCTCCTCCTGTTTCGATGTCTAGAAGAAGGCTTCCTGTCGAGACTTTATAAAACTCTTCTTCTTCAAAGTTAAAATGATCCCCGCTTCTGTCTGATAGATACTGGGTAATCAGTTCTTCAGAGGAAAGGCCCTTCTTTGTTTGCTTCTTTTTCGCTGCCATTACTTGTTCAGTAAGTCGAGGTCGTGGTGTACCATCCTCTGAACTAGTTTGTCAAATGAAATCTCGGGTTTCCAGCCAAGCTCTTCACGAGCAGGGGTAGAATCTCCGTAGAGAAGATTAACTTCTGCTGGTCGGAAGAAGTCTTTATTTATTTCAGCTAAAACAGTATCGAGAAACTTAAATTTCTCATCCATTCCTTCACCTGACCAAGAGCCGTTTACACCTGCGTATTTAAATGCTAGTGAAACAAACTCCTTAACAGAGTGAGTTTCATTGCTTGAAAGAACATACTCTTTTGGCTCTTCTTGGTTAAGCATTAGCCATACGGCTCTTACAAAGTCTTGAGAGTCAGACCAATCTCTTTTAGCGTTTACGTTGCCGAGTTGAAGTGGTTTAAACTTTTGCGCTTTTTCGAT
>DASCNA010000313.1:0-33445 GCA_036011305.1 Victivallales bacterium | reverse complement strand
ATTTATATTTATATTATCTATTATGAGTCGTATTTAGTTCGTGATTATATTAAATCAAGTATTGATTTTTTTAAATTAGTTTTGTCGAAATATATTAGTCCACCAATTGTTATTGAAGTATCTATTATTTTAAATAAATATTTATTTGAGTAAACATCATTATATTTAAAACCAATTAAAGTTTTGTTATTAATTTTTAAAGTTTTTGTTGATATTTGTTTAGTTTTATGCATTGTTAATTATTTAATTGTTATATTTATATTATCTATTATGAGTCGTATTTACATTGTATTAAATTGCAGATATATGAGTACCATAAGTTATAGCGTTATAGACTGAGAGAGCGATCAAGGCTAAGAAGACTATCGAAGCAATGATGAATGTAATGTTAATTGTTTTCATGTTATTATATTTAATTTTAGTACTAGTGGTGAGATTCGAACTCACACCCCGGCAACCGAGCTCCATAGTTCACTGAGCATAACGCGATACTTACTCAGCTTACACTAGCATGTTGTCACACTATTTTACTCTACTCTATCTATAAGTAGTTTACACTGATAAACTATTTGCTCTAGATCTTTATCAGATTCTAGTTCACCTTTTGATAGTATATCATTCAACTCTTCAAGTAGACAGAGTGTTATATGTTTTACAGTATTTTCCATTTTAAAGATTTTATTTGGTTAATAATCAGGCAGATTTTACTCTGCCCACTTAGGTAATTTATTAGTATTAGTGTAGTTACCATACTTGATAAAACAGTTCATACTCATTAGTTTGTCTACATTTCTAGCAAACACTTCATCATGATTGTATTTAAAAGTTTCACCTTTTTTGTTTGTGAAAACAATTGTTAAACCTTTTCCAAGTAGTGAGTTAGCAAGTACAAATCTTTTTTTAGTTATTTGATTTTTCATAATTATTATTTATTTATTTAGTTATTAATTTATTTATTTATTTGTTAGTTTGTATATATATTATCTAAACTTATCAGTAATTACATTGTATTAATTGTTATATGATGTCTTCAAAACCTGACCACTGGTAAGCATCCATATTCAGAACCTGATGAGATCCACGGAAGTCGAAGCGGATTGTTGTAAGGGGATTACGGTTCATGACATCATAGTAATCAGATCCGATCAGGGCTTGGATGATGAAGTCAATCATATCAGCATGATCTCTGTAGTAGGAAAAGATGAACCAGTCTGAATGATCTGCTGCATCGGATCTTAGGTCGTTGAGGTTAAATTTATTATTCATATTATTTGTTTTAATGTTCATATATATTATCCATGATAGATCGTAGTTAGATCGGAGGATGGAGGGATAGGAGAGGGGAGGAGGGAGAGGGGACAGGACAGAGATGGAGACAGGATGGGATGGGATCGGATGAGGTTTAGATCGGATGAGATGGAGATGGGATGGGAGGGGGAGGGGAGGAGGATAGCTAGAAAAAAGCTGAATAGTTTGAGACCAATAGGATGATGGATTGGAAGGGAAGGATCGGAAACGTCAAAAGTTTTGGACGAAAAGAGGGAGAATGACGGTGGGGGCAAAAAGAAAAAGCGGTTTCCCAGAGAAGCGGGGATCGAGAGGGGAGGGGGCAACGCTATACCTCTATATATGCAATAATTTTTTATTTTCTACGCCTATATACGAAAATATATCCTATATTTTCTTACTACCCATACTATATATACCTTATATAAGGAGATAAGGGTAAATTTTTTTGTAAATTTTGTTTTTTATATGTGAATAGTTATATTAGACAAAAAAACTTAACTCACATATATAAATTATGGCTACAATTCCAACTTATCCACCCAAAAACACGCTCACAGGGGATGAATTAATTGTTATTAGCGACACGGCTAATGATACTAGAACCAGACACGCGACGATAAATTCAATATTAACGCTAATGCCTGGCATTCCTTGCTGTTCAATGCAAGGATCATACAATTCGGGAGGTGATGTTGTCACTACTGCTGGTAAAGAATTTTTTGTGGACACAAGCTTAGGAGATCAATTCCGTGTTAGTGGCACAATGACCAAAGATGGAGCAGGTCCACTAAGTTTACTTGGAGATGGGACAGCTAATTCAAACATTGATGGCACTAGAATAGGGCAAACCACTGAAGCAGCAATAAAATCTTCAATTTTTCAAGCAACTGGTGCCGCTTCCTTAAATAGTACTCTACATGTAGTAGGTAATGCTGATTTTGCGAACGATGTCGACGTTTTAGGTAATACAAACTTAGCAGATCTGCTTGCTGCGAATACTTCTTTTCAAGGAACCATGACGGTTGGTGGTATTGCGCCTTCAAATGCTACATTTCACGATGATTTAACAGTGGCTGGCACTGGAGTATTTACAACTAGTGATGCTGTCATAACAAATGCACTTATAGATAATAGTGACATAGGCACAATAACACCTGGGTTGGTTTTTGGTACTAATATAGTGAATACCTCAGGTGGAGATATTAGACCAGACGACGGAAGAGGCTTAAGTGTTGGTGCTATTGGTGGTATAGGAACAGTTCAAGCAGTAAAAAGTGCTGATAACGTATTTGCTCATATTGATTTTTCTGGTACTAATCCAGCTGTAGCTCCCACAACAACATATTTCTATGGCCTAGAACAATTCATATTTAAAGATTCAAGTAGTACTGGTATTGGTGTAGCAGGAGGACTAGTTACATATAGTGGTATTGGTAATTCTAGAGCGGATATAAATGCAGGTGTAGGTGGTGTGGTACCTAACAAAGATTGGATATTAGGTCCTGATGTTGCTAACAAAACTATTGATCTAGGCGGTTTCAACAGGGTGTTCTCGAATGTAAATGCAATAGGAATTAACGACCCAACGCCGGGTAGTGATGGTGAACTCTTCAGTTTTAATGGTAAAGTAAAAATAACTGACGGATCTGAATCTCCTGGATTTTTCTTATCATGCGATGCTAATGGTGTTGGCACTTGGACCTCTGTAGGTGCGGGCGCTCTTAATCTATATACCGTTAATGGTAACATATCTGACCCTGTAAGATTAGTAGGTGTAGGCGCGAATCAATTATCTTTCAATCTCAATCCCGCTGGGCTTGTTGATATAAGCGGTGGTACATTTAAGATAGATAACACAACGACTTTTAATTTTGAACCAGGTATAATAGGTGTAGGCAATGTTATAACCTCTGACGCATTTGGAAATGGAACTTGGCAAGCGCCAGCCGCACCAACAACTGGAACTATTTATACTTCTAATGGTACATTATCTGGAGCTAGAATAATAGATCTTGATAGTAATCAGTTAAGATTTGATAATGTTGATGGTGGAATAGGTATTGGTGGAGATAACGTTGGGGGAGCACAACTTTCGTTAAGATCAACCACTCAGGGATTCTTTCTCCCAACACTTACAACTGCTGAAGTAACTGCTTTATTGCCTTCATTAACCACGGAAGGCACAAAGATCTTCAACGACGATCAACATATAGAAATGATGTGTATTAAGCCAGGTTCCTTAGCTCTAAACACCCAACCTTTCATATCTCAAACTGTAAATGCTGTTACCACCCCTTACGCAGTGCCTCAAACAGTAAATTTTATGTATTGTGATACCTCAGTAGTTAATCTTGATATTGATTTAGCTTCTGCAACCACTAGAGCGAAGGGAACTATAATAAAAGTAAAAGATGGTCTTGGTAGTGTAGCCGGTACATATAATGCTAGTGTTAACAATATTGTCATAACACCTAATGGACTTGAGACTATTGATGGAGTTAATGCTCCTCAAACTATAGCTGTGAATGGAGGATACATAGAACTTATATGTGATCAAGTTTCAAACTGGTCGATAGGAACTGCAAGATTAACATAAAAATATTCTACAAACCGTAGAACCTACGTCGAAAGACGAACCAAACGTTTAACTAAAACCAAATACTATGACGTTTTTATACCGAGCTCAATCGTGGGCTAGCTCACCACAAATATCCGATAAAGCCATTGAATTATGGAAGCACTTATCAACTAAAGCAAACTGGAGGATAGTGCAACTCCCGAATGGATTTTATCAAACCGAACACCAAGACATCGATAATGAAGATGTTTGGCATGATGTTACAAGAAGAGAAACATTAGATGGTGCAGAAGCAGCAATAGATGGGTCTGTAGAACATTATGAAAAGAAAGTGGAATTTTCTAACGGACCTAAAGTGGTTAAAACTTTTAAATAAAATATAATAAAATTTAATTAAATTAAATGAATGAGACAATAGTTAAGCATCTGAACTTCGGTAATGATGCTAGAAATAAAATATTCGAAGGAATAAATAAACTCACTAAAGCTGTCAGTTCTACTTTAGGAGCTGGCGGCAAGTGTGTTATATTAGAAGATAGCGCAGGTAATCCACAAATAACAAAGGATGGTGTAACTGTAGCTGAATCCGTAATACTTTTGGATCCAGTCGAGAATATGGGATCCAAGTTACTAAAGGAAGCAGCTAGAAAAACCGTAAAGGAAGCTGGTGATGGAACTACTACGGCCACAGTATTAGCTCATGCAATACTTACAGAAGCTATGAAAGTTTCTAGTACAGAAGATCCTAGGAGTTTAAAAGATGGTATTAATTCAGCTGTTAGTAAAGTTATAAAGTATTTAGAAAAGAATACAAAAAAGATAACAGGTGCTAAGATTGATCATGTTGCAACTATATCATCTAACAACGATAAGGAATTAGGTAAGTTAATAGGGGAGGCGTTTAGGTCAGTTGATGAGACGGGTGTAGTTATTATGGAAACACATGAATTACCCGATACCACTATAGAAAAAATAGAAGGTACCCAATACTCTATGGGTTTAAAGAATCAGCATTTTGCCACAGATCAAAATAAAGGTAGTTGTGAACTATCAAAACCAAAGATATTAATAGTAGAGAGTAAAATAGAGAATATCCGTAAAATTCAAAATATACTAGAATTTGTTATAAAAGAGAAGGAGTCTTTATTAATAATAGGTGATGCAGATCCACAAGTGGTAAATGCTTTAGCTATGAATAAAGTTCAAGGTAATATAAAAGTAAATGTAATAGACGCTCCTGTATATGGTGTTAATAAGAAAGAAACACTTAATGATTTAGCGTTGATAACAGGCGCGACGGTTATAAATGAAGATCTAGGTGATGATATGGATACTATACAACCTGACTGTTTAGGTGAATGCACTAAGACTATCACCACACAAAACGAGACTATATTACAAGTTGAAGAGAAGCCAGAAGAAGTTAAAGACCTTATTAAAAATATTGAAGAGCAAATAAAGAAAACTAAGAGTGCTGGTATAATTAAAAAACTAGAAAAGAGATTAGTTAGATTATTAGCAAAAGTCTCTATTGTAAAAGTAGGGGCTAATTCTGAAATCGAATTAAAAGAAAAAAGAGATAGAGTCGAAGATGCTATTTGTGCTACGAAAGCCGCTATAAAAGAAGGGATAGTACCTGGAGGTGGTATTGCTCTACTTAATGCAGCTCATGATATAACTGCGAAATCTAAAAGTGAACAAGTTTTGTTAGATGCTATTTGCTATCCATACAGAATAATATTAGATAACGCTGGTATGGCAGATCATGATCTTTTTTTATCAAAAGGTAAGGGATTAAATGTGGTTACAGGAGAAACGGTTAATATGGTAAAGTCCGGAATAGTCGATCCTTTACTCGTTACTAAAAGTGCTTTAAGGAACGCGGCTTCAGTAGCAACAACTATACTATCAACTGATTGTGTTATTAATAATTTAAGAGCATGAAAGCAGTTGGTAAATATATAGTGATAACAGAAGTAAAAGAGACATCAACTAAAACTAAGGGCGGTTTATTACTAGCTGAACAACAAAGAGAGGATATAAGATATAGAAGAGGAGAGATTGTTAATATAGGTGATGATGTTAAAGGAGTAAGTATTAATGATAATATATACTATGATAGACACGCTGGATTCTATGTTGAAATCGACGGAGAAGTATATATAGTAATAAAAGAACAAGACGTAGTAATAGTTTTATAAAACAAAAAATATGGCACATAGAAACGCAAGTATGCAAAAATTCACGGATAACATTTTAAGGAATGGTAATGGTGATGGCAATGAAGAGAAAAAGAAAGATGCTCCTAGACCAAAACTAAAAATATTAGGTGAAGAAGTTACTGTACCGAAAGGTAACCCAAGAACTCCAGATTGGGTTGATTCAGAAGGAGTTCCTCATTATGAATCCAAAGGAGGAAGATTTGGTGGTCCAGAAAAATAGATAGAAAAATGAGGAAATTAACCTCATCTGATCTAAAAGATCTTAAACTATTGAAGCATTACAGGATTATACGTAAATGGGCATGTAGAACATGTAATCTTAAGGATGCAGACCTTGAGTTATTAATATACTTAGATGCAATAGATCACTTTACAAAAGACGATTTTAAAAAAGGTACATACTCTTACAGTTGGGACAACAGACGCTGGAACAGATTATTAAAAGAGGGTTGGATAGTAGTTTGGAGAGAACGCAACAGAACCACTCAAAAATATAATATATATAAAGTTTCCTTTAAGTGCAAGCAACTAATAAGTCGAATGTACCGAATTATGTTAGGAGAAGAAGATATACCAGAAAAAGATAATAACAAAACATATTCAGAGAAGGTTTTATATACAAGTATATCTAATCTAAATAAAGATAAAACAAGGTAGTATGGGTGAAAAAAAAGATCAAGAGCGCCAAGAATATGAGGACATGATTGATGGTAAGATAGCTGATCTAGAAGAACAAGCAGCTATTGATAAAGCCGAAGCAGAGAAAGCTAGTCAATTAGCTTCTCGTGGAGTTCAATACGGTAATTCAGGATTTTACAGGGGAGGTAAAGCGAAAGATTTAGAAACATTCAGTAAACTCATAGGTCCAGATCCGTCTGGCGAATCTACTGAACCTCCAGCAGATATTACCCCCGATGCTCAAAAGTGGAATTCTAGCGATCAAACAATGTTTGGTAATTTAGCTGGCGTATTAAATGACCCTAACGCTCCAGTATTAGAAGATATGATGAATAATAGTACCATTGTATAGTTATTAACAACAAAATAAGAAGATTATGCCACAATATGGAGAAAATCAACAACCAACAGGTAAAATAATGATTCATTCATGTGATCTATGTGAAGAACCTGAAGCAGTTACAATGAGGATAAAACCTAAAGGCTTTAAAGTAGCAAAACCAGAATATAATGGCAACGCTGTTTTAAATGCTAATAGGTCATGAACTTAACAGATATAAAACTTTATGGCGCTAACGTGGCAGCATTCGGAATAAGTTGTTGTGATTGGTTAGAACCAACCTTAAAAATATTACTATTAGCAGCAACACTAGGATACACCTTAAATAGGTGGTATGTTTTAAGAAAATACAAGAAGAAAGATGAGTAAGAAAATTTGGCTATTAGATCCTGGTCATGGTGGGTTAGATCCAGAAACTGGTAAATATGTTACCTCTGGTAAACGCTCTCCAAAATGGGAGGATGGTAGTCAATATTTTGAAGGAGTTGGTAATAGAGACATTGTTAAAAGAATTATACAGAAATGCGCAGATGATGGCATATTAGCTTTAGATATAGTAAATGATTGGCAAGATATATCTTTATCAACTAGAGTAAACAGGGCTAATGCTATATACGCTTATTATAAAAATGCTGTATATGTGTCAATTCATTCTAATGGATTTAGTAAAGAAAGTGCACACGGATATTCTGTATATACGTCACCAGGACAAACTAAATCAGATAAATATGCTGATATATTATTAAGTCATATGGAGCATGAGTTTTCTTATCACAAACTCAGGAAGGACATGTCTGATAGTGACATGGATAAGGAGGCTGCTTTTTACGTGCTGCGTAAAACAAAGATGCCTGCAATACTGTCAGAAAACTTCTTTATGACTAATCGCAAAGAATGTAAATTATTACTAACAGAAGAGTTTAGAGACAGAATAGCTCACTGTCATTACAAAACAATGAAAAAAATTGACAATGGCTAAAGACAATAATTGGGTTCAAAAAGTTAATGCGTCTATAAAAAGACGTGGCACAAAAGGAGTATGTACTGGATCAAAATTTGGAGGCCCTACGTGTCGCCCTGGTACTAAAAGATATAATTTAGCTGAGACTTTTAAAGCAATGGCTAAAAAAAGAAAAAACAAATAAGAAAACTATGGCATTAAAAGAAAAAATAAAAAATGTAGTTACATCATCTTTATTTATGGCTAGTATAGCTGGCGTAGTTGGTGGATTATTATTAGCAGATGGTAACGATATGTATGGTGGAATAGCTATAGGTATTGGTATTATGGTATTTTTAAAAGCTTTTCAAAACATGAAACCATGAAAAAGTCTGAAGGTTTAGGAGATACTATAGAACAACTAACAGTGAATACTGGGATTAAAAAAGTATTTGGTGACTGCGAACCTTGTGAAAAAAGGCGAAAAAAACTTAATAAAATGTTTCCTTATAAAAATAAAAAGTAATGGCAAATTATAGAAGTACAGAAGCAGATTGGGCAAAATCAGGTTTAGGTGGACCAGGTGGTGGAGGAATGAAACGTAAGAGAAAAGCTAAAAGAAGAGCTAATGCAATTGATCGTGAAAATAAACAACACAAAAGACATCAAAGTAAGTTCCTAACAACTGGTTTTACTACCGACGCATCAAATGAAACTACTGTTACAACTCAAGGTCATACAGTTGAAAAACACTCTCAAACAGTAGATGATCCAATAACTAAAATAGTAGATGAAGATGGTAATCATATCGGATCTAAACTCACTGAAGATCCAAAAACAGTAGATCATGGCACTCAAATATTAGAAGATGTAGATGGTACAACTGAAACATTTGGAGATAAAAAAATCGTTGGTTCAAGAACATTCGAAGCCCACAAACTATATAAGAATGAAGGTGGTGTCAATCCATTTGAATTAAGGAAAAAAGCTTCAATGACTAAAACTAATGCTCCTAAAGAAACATATGGACATAGCATGGACGCAGAGGGAAATTATACTGGTACAGTAACTAATGACGCAGGACGATCAACTACATTTACAAAGTATGATCGATTTGGAGTTGCAAAAAGAGAAAAAGTATTTAAAGTAAAAGGCGATTCTGGTTCTAGAGATGAGGGTGGACCAGGAGACACAAGAGTACCTTTTGAAAAGGAAAAAGGAGTTAGATATAAAAGTAGTGAAGCTTTAAGAAAGAAAGAAGAAAGATTTGTGAACAGGTATAACAGAAAAGCTGGATCTGCTAATTTAGCACAGGGTGATGGTAACAAAAGCACAAATGTTGCAAACTATCAAAATATGACCCACGAAGAAAAAGCTGCTGCTGATTTAGAAAGAAAAAATACTTTTGTAAATAAAAAACAAGAATCTGAAGAGAGAGGTTATACCGGCAAAAAGAATAAAGTAAAAGCAAGGAAACGTAAGAAAAACGTTAATACTCAAATGAAATAAATACAGATATAATATCTGAAAATATAAACCAATAAAACCAAAATCAAATGAAAAATTTAATTTTAATTTTAATAACACTATTGTGTATAAACATTCAAGGACAAAAAGCAACAAACTTTCACTGGCCTTATTCTATGGTAAAGATTAAACATTGCACAAGCGATGTTAGACCCAGTACTACAAATAATAAACAGTTTGCTTGGGACATCACAGATTTAGGATCAAAACCTAATTATATTTTATCTGAATATGGATTTATAAAAGTAGATGAAGTAGATTCTAATATTATTCATGATATAAAACTATATAAAGATACTGATGTTGATGTAGATAGATATATAGGTTTTGAAGATGAAATATATGTAATCTATGTTAAGTGTGATAAAAGGACGCTAAACAAATATGGCTACTTTCAGAACACAGATTATAATAAATTTTGGGTGAGTTTTGTTAAAAATAGACTTTTAAAAAATAAGGTACTAGGGTGGAATCAGGCGATGCAAAGAAATTATAGACATTTGTATCTAACGAAAGAAGATGGTAAATATATTACATATTTAATAGTACCATACGGTCACATACTATTTGAAACTTACGGAAAAGAAAAAAGACAACTCAATAGGAATGAGAAAAAACAAAGAACGTAAAAAATTTAAAGATACAAAAGTAGGGGCTTTTTTGAAAGAAAAGGCTCCTAAAATCTTGAATGGTATTGGGGACATATTACCCGATAACGGTGTATACGGTATTGTTAAAAATCTTATTACTACAGACGATAAATTGACACCAGAAGATAAGGAAACCGCTATGAAACTATTAGAAATGGATTTAGCGGAAATGCAAAGTATATCTGAAAGATGGCAATATGACATGCAATCAGATTCTTGGTTATCTAAAAACACAAGACCTTTGGCATTGATATATCTTACTGTATGTATGACCTTATATATAGTTTTCGATTCATTAGAATTATTATTTGAAATGAAAGATGCTTGGATCGAATTATTACAAACATTATTGGTTACGGTATATGTAGCTTACTTTGGTTCTAGAGGAGCTGAAAAAGTATTTATAAACAAAAATAAAAAATAAGAGATGAGTTTAATTGGGACAATGTTAAAAGAACCTAGGGTTTTTACACATTCTGCAACCGCGTTAGCTGATTTAGATTCTACATGGGGTGTAGTAGCTGGAGTATTAACTCCGCAGTTAGCTTCTGCTGGTCAAGATTATCCCGCAGGTCCAACTGCTGGTGTTACTACTACAGGTGGTTCAGGAATAGGATTAACAGTAAATGTTACAGCTGTACTTGGTGTTATATCAGTAGTAGCTGTCACAGTCGGTGGTGAAGGTTATAGAGCAGGTGATATAGTTCGCATCGATTCAATTGGTGGACTTGGTGAAGGAGCATATCTAGAATTGATACAAGCTAATTTAGCAGGTGGAACAGCGTGGGCACTTGGTGAACCTTTATCTCCGTTAGGTGTAGTGAAAGGTGCTCCATTAGATTCTGTTACAAGAAATAATGCGGTGGCATATGAATTTCCTGCTGGAACTGAATTTTTATCTAACAAAGAAGGAGCAACATTATATATAGGTTCGGATATGGATATATCAGTTATATTAGAAGATCCAATTGATATAGCCACAGGTATTCCAGATAAAGTAGTAGAATTTACAGGTGTAAAAGCCGGATCGTTTTTACCCGTAAAAGTTCTAACAGTAACTACTTGGTCTACTATTGCAGTACCAGCTACTTATGATGATATTATAGTAATGTACTAATGTCGTTAGTAAACAGTAATATAAATACAATATCTGCTGATAGAAAAAGTGAAAGTGAATTAGATCCTGATGCTTTAGCGTTTATAATAGCAACTGGGATTACTGATCCTACGGAAAAAATCGCCATAAACACTTTGGTTATAGATTTGAAAAATGGGGGAGTATGGACAAAATTACAAGCTATATACCCTGTAGTAGGAGGAACTGCAACCACTCATAAATATAATTTAAAAGATCCACAAGATCTTGACGCTTCTTTTAGACTTACCTTTAATGGTGGGTGGACACATGCGGCAACTGGAATGACGCCTAATGGAACAACTGGATTTGCTGACACTCATTTTAATCCTAATGTAGACTTACTGTCTTATACTTCAGGAACAATAGGGGTATATTCTCGTACTGCTAATGCTACCGATGGTGTAGACATAGGGTGTAGTGATTCACCTGCTGACCTATATATTAGACCAGCTAGTGCTACACATACTTTTCTTTATGGAAGAATTGGGCCCAACACAATTGCTACCACAATTACGACGGATGGATTTATTGCACTCACCCGAGGAACTAATATAGTTTTAGACTCTTACCAAACAGGTTTACCTATTCCCCCCACCAATACTAATCTTATGTGGACTGGGATATTAATAAATTATAATATTTATTTAGGAGCTCGTAATGCTGGTGGAAGCGCAGATTTGTTTAGTGATAGAGAACTAGCTTTCGGAGTTATAGGTCCTCGTCTTAATTTAACTGAACACTTAGATTTATATAACGCAATACAGACTTACCAAACTACATTAAGTAGACAGGTATAAATGATCAGAACTAGAACAAAACAAAACAAATAACTAAAATTTTATTAAATGAACAAAATAAAAGAAGAACAATTAAGTAAAATAAGAGAACATCAACAAGAGTTAAATACAATCTTAAATGAAATAGGATTTTTATCAGCTCAGAAACATGCCATGATGCATAAATTAGGCGAGGTTAATAATGAAGTAGAGTCATTTAAACATGAACTCGAAACTGAATACGGACCCATAAATGTAAACATAGAAGATGGATCTTACACCGTTATAGAACAAGCGGAAAAAGTAGTTGAGAATGTCTAAAGTAATAAGAAAGATAAGTATTGGTTCAGATTACAAGAATGATGCTATGCATTACTCTGTTGGTCAGCAAGTTTACGGTGGACATAATATCTCGGATATATTGTTTAATGATGAAGACAACTCTTATAACATATACATAAGTAAAAACAATGAGGTATTGCCATGGAAGAAATTTAATTCTAACATGGCTATATCCATTGAATATGACTTAGAATATAATGAATAGTCTATACGACTTTATAGTAAAACCGATAAGTAATAGATATAACAATAGTGTAAAAGTTGGTGATAAGACTTTAATAACTAATACTAATATTGAAAATTTTAAAGCGGTTAGTAAAGAAGCTTTAGTTATATCAACACCCTCAAACATAAATACACCAATAAATAAAGGTGATAGAATCGTTATACATCATAATGTGTTTAGAAGATTCTATGATATAAAGGGAGTTGAAAAAAATAGTAGGTCTTACTTTAAAGATGATATGTACTTTTGTGCTCTTGATCAAGTTTATGCTTATTTTAGAGATAACAAGTGGAATACTATTTTTGATAGATGCTTCGTTAAACCTATATTAAATAGATCTAAGGTTATAAATAGTGTTGAAGAATATTGTACTGGTATAGTAAAATATGATAACAAAACTTTAAATGATCTAGGTATATTAAATGGTACTCTTGTTACATTCAAACCGAATAGACAGTTCGAGATGGTGATAGATAACGAAAGACTATATTGTATGAAATCAAATGATATTGTTATAAAGCATGAATATAAAGGAAACGAAGAAGAATATAATCCAAGCTGGGCAAGTGGCTGTTGACGAATTAATCAAAGTTGCTAAAGAACCTATAGTTGATACACCTGATGATATATCAGCAGATAGACTTAAGAATGCTGCGGCTACAAAAAAGCTAGCTATATTTGATGCTTTTGAGATTTTAAATAGAATGGAAGAAGAGGAAGCTATACTAGAAGGAAAACCAAAAGAAGAGAAACCAAAAAAATCATATTCTATATCACCTGAAAAAAGATCTAAATAATGGATTACAAGCAAACGTTATTTAAAATAATAAAAGACGTAGTTAATCCTAAGATTTTTAAGAAGAACAATAGATATAAGAAATGGGAGTATGGTTATAATCAAGATTATGATTTTATTGTAATAAGCAAAACTGGTCAAATTGGAGAAATCATCGAAATACAAAATCTCAAAATTGCTTTACCAGCAGTCAATAAACCGTTTAAAAGAAGCGATAAAAAGGAAGAGCAATATTGGGAGAAACAACCATACCCAAAAGAATTAAGTAGAATAAAAAGTACTTTTGAATGGGAGGAATATCCATTAGAATTTAAAGAAAAGTGGTTTGATTACATTGATGAAGAATTTAATAGAAGAGAAGAAGGGTATTGGTTTTATAATAATGGCGTTCCTAACTACATCACTGGTACTCATTACACATATTTGCAATGGGCAAAAATTGACGTGGGATCAGCCGACTATAGAGAATCAAACAAATTATTTTTCTACTTTTGGGAGGCATGTAAAGCAGATACCAGATGTTATGGAATGTGCTATCTCAAAAACAGACGATCAGGATTTTCATTCATGGCTTCAGCAGAACTCGTTAATCAAGCCACAATGTCTAGCGATTCAAGATTTGGGGTATTATCCAAAACGGGTTGGGATGCTAAGAAAATGTTCACGGATAAAGTTGTACCAATCTCGGTTAATTATCCATTCTTCTTTAAACCCATCCAAGATGGTATGGATCGTCCTAAAACCGAATTGGCATACAGAGTGCCAGCTTCTAAATTAACAAGGAGAAAACTAGATAATAGAGAGAAACTAGAAGAGTTAGATGGTCTTGATACTACTATAGATTGGAAAAATACTGGTGATAATAGTTATGATGGAGAAAAATTAAAACTATTAGCACATGATGAAAGTGGTAAATGGGAGAGACCTGATAATATTAAGAACAACTGGAAAGTAACTAAAACTTGCTTAAGATTAGGTAGAAGAATAATAGGTAAGTGCATGATGGGTAGCACTAGTAATGCGCTAGATAAAGGCGGTCAAAACTTCAAAGATATATATAGTAGTTCTGACGTAACTAAGAGAAATAGGAATGGTCAAACCAAATCTGGTTTATATTCTTTATTTATACCTATGGAGTGGAATTACGAAGGTTACATAGATTTATATGGAATACCTGTATTTGATACTCCAAAAAAACCTGTAATAGGAATAGATGGTATACCAATAAAAATAGGTGTAATTGAATACTGGGACAATGAAGCTGAAGGTTTAAAAGATGATCAAGATTCTTTAAATGAATTTTTTAGACAATTTCCAAGAACTGAGAAGCATGCTTTTAGAGATGAAACACAGGAAAGTTTATTTAATCTTATTAAAATATACGAGCAGATTGATCACAATGAAGATATAAATAACAGAGCTAATGTTACTAAAGGTAATTTTCAGTGGGTTAATGGTGTTAAGGATACAAGTGTAATATTTATGCCATCTAGTAATGGTAGGTTTTTTATATCTTGGATTCCACCTAAAAATCTACAAAACCGAGTGATCATTAAGAATGGTATCAAATATCCTAGTAACGAACACATTGGAAGTTTTGGTTGTGATAGTTACGATATATCAGGTACTGTTGATGGTAGAGGTTCTAATGGAGCATTACACGGATTAACGAAGTTTAGCATGGAAGACGCTCCTCCAAACCATTTCTTTTTAGAATACATAGCTAGACCTCAAACTGCTGAAACATTTTTTGAAGATGTATTAATGGCTTTAGTTTTTTATGGAATGCCTTTATTATGTGAGAATAATAAACCTAGATTACTTTACTATTTAAAGCGAAGAGGTTATAGAGGATATTCTATGAATCGTCCTGATAAAGTTTGGAATAAATTATCAGTTACAGAAAGAGAAATTGGTGGAATACCAAATTCAAGTGAAGACATTAAACAAGCTCACGCCTCTGCTATAGAGTCTTATATAGAAAACCATGTTGGTTTTTTAGGAGAAGCGTATGGAGATATGTATTTTCAAAGAACTTTAGAAGATTGGTGTAGATTTAATATTAATAAAAGAACAAGTCATGATGCTTCTATTAGTTCTGGATTAGCTATAATGGCATGTAATAAGAATAGGTATAAACCTATAGCTGAACGTTCAGTTAAGTATGTTGATCTAGGAATTAAAAGATATGATAACAAAGGTTTTGTTTCAAAAATAATAAAATAAATGATTAATACTGGTACTAATAGTTCTTTTCCTGATCAGGTTGTACCTGATGAAGTAAAACAAAGTTATGACTATGGATTACAAGTAGCGAGAGCTATAGAAGGAGAGTGGTTTCATGGTTATAATTCTGGTAGTAGGTTCTCTGTAAATTATAATAATTTTCATTTTAGAAGATTGTATGCTAGAGGAGAACAACCAGTTCAAAAATATAAAGATGAATTATCCATTAATGGCGATTTATCGTACTTGAATTTAGACTGGAAACCAATACCTGTTTTATCTAAGTTTGTAGATATAGTAGTGAATGGTATGGGTTCTAGAAATTATGATATAAAAGCATTCTCACAAGACCCAGTTTCTAGGAAAAATAGAACAGATTACGCTGATAGTATACTTAGAAATATAGCATTAAAAGATTATCATAAATCAGTTAAAAACAATTTAGGATACGACATATCTCAAGTAGAAAATGCGGAAACCGCTCCTCAAAGCGAAGAGGAATTAGAAGTGCATATGCAATTAGACTATAAACAAGCTATAGAGATTGCAGAAGAAGAGGCTATAAATAATACGTTAGCAAGGAATAAATATAAATTAATCCAACATAGATTTAATCACGATTTAACTACTATAGGTATTGGTGCAAATAAAACTGGATACAATAAATCAGAAGGTGTTACTGTAGAATACGTTGATCCAGCAAATATAGTTTACTCATATACAGAAGATCCTAACTTTGAAGATATATGGTATGTAGGTGAAATAAAAGCATTAACATTAGGAGAGATAAAAAAGTATTGGCCTCATCTTCTTCCAGAGGAATTAGAAAAAATAGAAAAATACAACGGTAATAATAATTATACAAGAGGTTGGGCTGGTAGAAATGAAGGTAATACTATATATGTATTATTTTTTGAATACAAAACGTATAGTGATCAAGTATTTAAAATAAAATATACTGATCAAGGTTTAGAGAAAGCTTTGGAAAAAACAGATATGTTCAATCCACCTCCTAGTGATAATTTTGATAAAGTATCTAGATCAATAGAGGTATTATATTCTGGTGCTAAAGTTTTAGGATATGATCAATTACTAGATTGGAGATTAGCTGAAAACATGACAAGGCCTAAGTCAAATTTGACTAAGGTTAATATGAACTATAATATAACTGCTCCTAGAATGTATAAAGGGAGAATTGAATCTATAGTTAGCAAGTGCATGGGGTTTGCTGACATGATTCAAATAACACATATAAAACTCCAACAAGTATTATCTAAAATTGTTCCAGATGGTGTATTTTTAGATGTAGATGGTTTAGCAGAGGTAGATTTAGGCAATGGTACAAATTATAATCCTGCAGAAGCACTTAATATGTACTTTCAAACTGGTAGTGTAGTTGGTAGATCCATGACACAAGATGGTGATTTAAATCACGGAAAAGTACCTATACAAGAATTATCTAGTTCTAACGGACAAGCTAAAATTCAATCATTAATAAGCACATATCAGTACTATTTACAAATGATAAGGGATGTAACCGGATTAAATGAAGCTAGAGATGGTAGTATGCCAAATGAGAAATCATTAGTAGGATTACAAAAATTAGCTGCCGCTAATTCAAATACCGCTACTAGACATATTTTAGATGCCAGTTTATATCTTACTTTAAGAGCATGTGAAAATATTACACTAAGAATATCAGATTGTTTAGAGTTTGACTTAACAAGAGAAGCTTTAATTAATAGTATAACAGCTTACAATGTAGGCACGTTAGAAGAAATGTACAATTTACATTTATATGATTTTGGAATATATTTAGAACTTGAACCAGATGATGAAGAAAAAGCACTATTAGAGCAAAATATTCAAATGGCTCTTCAGCAAAACCAAATATACTTAGAAGATGCTATAGATGTTAGGAATGTAAAAAATCTTAAGTTAGCAAACAAATTACTTAAGATAAAACGACAAGAAAAACAAAAAATAGATCAACAAATAGCTCAACAACAAATGCAAGCTCAAGCTCAAGCTCAAGCTGAAGCAGCTCAAGCAACAGCATTGGCGGAGGCACAAAAACAACAAGCTATTGCTCAAACCACACTCCAAATAGAACAAGGTAAATCCCAATTTGATATACAACTACTTCAACAAGAAGGTCAAATAAAAATGCAATTAGCAGAACAAAAATTTGGGTATGATATGCAGTTAGCTCAATTAGATTCTCAAACAAGATTGCAAGTTGATAGTGAAAAAGAAAATAGAAAAGATAATAGAACTAAAATACAAGCTAGTCAACAAAGTGAATTAATTGACCAAAGAAAAAATAATTTATTACCAAAAAACTTTGAAATAACGCCAGAAACTGTAGATCAAAAAATGGAGCAAGATGCGTCTTTACAACCTCCACCAGAAAATATATAATTATATAATATCATGAAAGAAGAACAAGAAGAATTAGTAGTCAGAGAAGAACCAGTCGTTGATACGAAGGTAGAAAAACTAAAAGTTAAAAAACCTAAAAAGTTTACTAAAAAAGATGAGATAATTAAAGTAGACCTATCAACCAAAAAAGAAGAAACTAAAACTGAAGAAGATGCCATTCAAGAGCCAAGCACAGAGAGCGTGGATGTACGCGAACTTCCCAGCGATGGCGAAGAAGTGGGAACAGGAGACACCGGAGGGTTACCTACCGGAGAATCTACCGGAGGAATAATAGAAGATATTACCGATGAAGAAATTGTAATTGGAGAAACTAAAGTTGAAACACCAGTTACTACACAACCAAAAACCCCTAAAATTGATTTACCTGAAAACTTAGAAAAGTTAGTTAATTTTATGAGTGATACTGGTGGAGATATAAATGACTATGTTAGACTCAACTTTGATTACGATGCTGTTGATTCTGATATACTACTTAAAGAATACTACAAAGTCACTAAACCTCATTTAAATAGAGAAGAGGTTGAATTCATTATAGAAGATCAATTCAAAGTTGATGAAGATTATGATGAAGATAAAGAGATTAAGAAAAAGAAATTAGCTTATAAAGAAGAAGTTGCTAAAGCTAAAGGTTTCCTAGAAGAAACTAAAAATAAGTATTATGATGAGATCAAGTTGAAACCATCAAATACAGAAGAAGATAGAAAAGCAATTGAATTTTTTAATAAGTATAATAAAGATCAAGAGGTTTCTTTAAAGAAACACGAAGAATTTAAAAACATTACTAAAAACTACTTTAGTCAAGATTTCAAAGGTTTTGAGTTTAACTTGGGTGAGAAGAAGTTTAGGTATGGTGTAAATAATCCTAATGAGCTAGCGGAAACACAATCCGATATTGCTAATTTTATAAAGAGGTTCTTAAATGAAGACGGTACTATTAAAGATCACAAGGGTTATCACAAGGCTATCTACGCAGCTAAAAATGCAGATACTATAGCACAACATTTCTATGAGCAAGGCAAAGCCGACGCTGTAAAAGATGTTATGGCTAAATCTAAAAATATAAACGACACACCTAGGCAAAGCGCTAATGGAAACGTTTTTATTAATGGATTAAAAGTAAAAGCTGTTACTGGATTAGATAGTTCTAAATTGAAAGTAAAAAAAATAAAGTTATAAACTTATAAACTAAAAATTATGCCGTTTACAGTACAAAATGCGGATTTAACACCGCACCAGGACCAGGTAATATTGTCAGACAATTATTTAAACTTCACCAATTCAAGTGGAAATGATTTCGCGCAACAATACCTTCCTGAGTTATACGAACAAGAAGTCGAAAGATTTGGTAATAGAACCATATCTGGCTTCTTAAGGATGGTCGGGGCTGAAATGCCTATGACATCAGATCAAGTAATTTGGTCAGAACAAAATAGATTACACATCAGTTATACTGGCTGTGTTCTAACTGTCGGAGTTGGTAATGCACAAATAACAATTGATCCAGCTCATATTGGGCCAGGTCCAGGACAACAACCAGCTCATGTTATTAGAGCAGGTCAAACTATTGTTGTTAGTGAACCAATATCTAATACAACTGTTAAAGCTTTAGTAGATCCTCCAGTTAATGGAGTTGCTCCAGTTCATCCTGCTCCCCTCACGACTCTTTTTGCTTTTCCATATGGATTAGCCGCGTGGCCAGCAGCTTTTGCAGGTGCCGATTTAAACATCTTTGTTTATGGATCTGAGTTTGCTAAAGGAACACAGGGATTAGATGGAGCTGTTGATCCGTCTTTCACACAATTTCATAACAAACCAATTATCATAAAAGATAAGTATGAGATCTCAGGATCTGACACTGCTCAAATTGGTTGGGTTGAAGTTGCTACTGAAGATGGAACATCAGGATACTTATGGTATCTAAAAGCTGAATCTGAAACAAGATTGCGTTACGAGGATTACCTTGAAATGGCAATGGTTGAAGGTGAACTTGCTGTTGCAGGTACTGGTGGTATATCAGTTGATGCTAGTACTACTAACATTGGTGGTACACAAGGTTTATTTCAAGCAATTGAAACAAGAGGTAATGTATGGCAAGGATTTGCTGGTGCTGCTGCTCCTGGAGCTGGCGCGTTAGCTGATTTTGATGCTATATTAGCTCAATTAGACGCACAGGGTGCTATTGAAGAGAACATGTTATTTTTAGACAGAGCAACTGCTCTTGACTTTGATGATATGATTGCAGCTCAAGCTGGTGGAGGTTATGCCGCTACTACTGCTGCTTCTTATGGTTTATTTGACAACTCTGGCGAGATGGCATTAAACTTTGGATTTTCTGGGTTTAGAAGAGGTTCTTATGACTTCTACAAAACTGATTGGAAATATCTAAATGATGCTTCAACTCGTGGAATGGTTGACAATATAAGAGGGGTAATGGTTCCAGCTGGAACATCTACTGTTTACGATCAATTACTTGGTCAAAACATTAGACGACCTTTCCTACATGTGAGGTATAGAGCTTCGCAAACTGATGATAGAAGATATAAATCCTGGATTACTGGATCTGTTGGTGGTGCTTACACTTCTGATTTAGATGCTATGGAAGTACACTTCTTATCTGAAAGATGTCTGTGTGTTCAAGCTGCGAATAACTTCGTAGAATTCACAGCGTAATTATTAATCTTTTAAAATAAGAAACTATGGCTTTAATGAAAATAACATCAACAGCACCTCTTAGTCAAATTTATGACATAACTGTACCTCTTACCGTTGCTGGGGCTAGCGCTACGCAGTTTACTGTAGCAGAGGAGAGTGGTGGAGTAGTAACGATAGATGTACAATCCGGTGTGTTTGGTACAACTGGAGCGTTAGCTGCTGCTGCTCGAGTTCAATTTACAGATGCAATTGAAGAAGGTGTAGCAGACCCATATGCTATTCCAGATGTGAAAAGTATAACTTCAGAAACCGACGCGTATTTAGTCGCTGACGAAGTAGCTTTGATCACTAGTTACGCATAACAACTACAATTAATATAAGACCCCATTAATTTGGGGTCTTTTTAACTATTATATTATATTATATCATGGAAAACGAAGAAGTACAAACTCCTGTTCAAACTAAGGAATGGGAAATGAAAGATAGATATTACTATCTACTTAATGACATGTCGCCATTAAGTTATACAATGAATTCAAAACATACTACAAAAGCACCTTTACTTTATTATGATGAAGAGAAGGGAATACAAAGAGCTTTAAGATATGCTACTAATCAAGTTTCACCGTTCGTGGACGAACAAGAAGGTCCAGTAACATTAGCTCATATAGTTTTTGATCAAGGCACTTTATATGTTCCTATGCAACAGCAGAATCTACAGAAGATGTTAGACATACATCCTCTTAAAGGTAAGAGATTTGCAGAACACGATAATCGTGAAGTAGCTAAAGATGAATTAGAAGATTTAAATCTAGAAATAGAAGCCCTAGTCGCAGCGCAAGCTATAGAATTAGATCAAGCTGAAGCAATTCTTAGGGTTGAAGTAGGATCAAATGTTTCTAATTTATCTTCTAAAGAATTAAAAAGAGACATATTAGTATTTGCTAAGAGAAATCCTAGATTGTTTATTGAATTAGCTAACGATGAAAATGTTTTGCTTAGGAATTTTGCTATTAAAGCAACAGAACTAGGTATATTAAAACTAGCTAGCGATCAAAGAACATTTAACTGGGGTAGCAATGGTAGAAAACTAATGACGGTACCTTTTGATGAAAACCCATACTCTGCTATGGCAGCATTCTTTAAAACCGATGAGGGTTTAGAAGTATATAAATCTATAGAGAAGAAGATTAATTAAAAAAGATCTTTAGTATGTAACTATATTATAGGCGGCTTAATCGCCGCCTTTTTTATTTAAAAATAAAACAAAATGGCAATAAATGTAGATGACGTATACAAAACTGTTCTATACGTGTTAAATAAAGAACAAAGGGGTTATCTAACGCCAGAAGAGTTTAACAAGATAGCAACACAGGTTCAATTAGAGATATTTGAAAAGTATTTTGAGGATCTAAATCAATACTCAAGAATCCAAGATAATGATACTGAGTATGGTAACAGAATAGATAATATAGAGGAGAAGTTAGATATATTTAAAACCAACGGTGATTGTGCTTGGAACGTAAATGAATATTACGAAGAACCAGATCTTGGCACATACAGCGCGAGTGGATTATCTATTGAATTTTATAAACTAGGTACTGTTATATATAATAACACTGAAGTACAAAGAGCTAAGCCAAATGAATTACTATATATAAATAAATCTCCACTTACTAAACCCACTATTACTTATCCAGTATATACTTATGAAAACCATAGAATATATGTATATCCAAAAACAATAGTTGGAACTATGGCTACTCAAACCGCACTTGCCACTACACCTATTTCAGCTACATGTATTAGAAAACCACAAAATGTTAAATGGGGTTATATTCCCGGAACACTTGGGCAGTTTGAATATAACGCTACAGAATGGGATGGTGCAGTTGGCGCTGCGGGTTCAACAAATTTTGAATTACACGCTTCAGAACAGTCTGAGGTTGTGTTAAACGTATTAATGTATGCTGGAGTCGTCATACGTGATCCTCAGATTGTGCAAATAGCATCTCAAAAAGCACAACAAGATGAAGTATCAGAAAAAAGCTAATAAGATATGGGATTAATAAACGAAACTAATGAACAATACTATGTAGGAACGCAATCCATGGTTTACGATGGAACCACTACATACGCTTTTACTTTTGATATTGATCTTTCATTGGGATATATAGATGTTGTAAATCCTAATCTTAGTTCATGGTCACCAGGAAATGATTATTATCAATTAAATAATTTCTTTTTAGAAGTAAGCACAGATAGTCAAGTTACTTGGATTGAATATAATGAAACAGATTATTTTACAGTTGAAAATAATACTATAACATTTGAAAATAATCATTCTATATCATCAAGTGCTACTATATATATAAGAATAAGATTAAAGAATTTATATAATACAAGCTCTTTTGAGCATTATGGAGGTTATCAGTATACTAGTTTAGAAGATGTAGTCAACAACTTTATGGTTGCATATGTCGGACAAGATAAGATAATACCTAGTGTTAAAAGAACTGATGTCATGTTTCATGCTAAAAGAGGTTTACAAGAATTTAGTTATGATACATTAAAAAGTGTTAACTCTCAAGAATTAACAATCCCACCTAGTTTATCAGTAGTCATACCTCAAGACTATGTTAATTATGTTAAGTTGTCTTGGATAGATTCATCTGGGGTAACTCACGTAATATATCCAACTCGATTAACTTCAAATCCCACACATCTTCCTATTCAAGACGATAAAGGTATTCCAATACAAGATGATGTATTGTATCCTGATGGTTCTTTAAAAGGAGAAAATATACAAGGAACATCATTAATGGAAGAACGTTGGAATACTATGTCTAATGATCCTAACATTGACTTATATGAAATGAATGCTTATTATGGTAACATTTATCCATATTGGAATACGTGGTTTGGTCAGAGATATGGTTTAGATCCAGAGACAGCACAAGGAAATGGATGGTTTACTATAAATGACAGAGAAGGTAAGTTTTCTTTTAGCAGCAACTTAGGAGGAAAATTAATATTATTAGAATATATATCTGATGGATTAGCGTATGATGAAAATAGTAAAATACCTAAATTAGCAGAACAAGCTTTATACATGCATATTGCATATAGTATATTAGCTAGCAGAATTCGTCAACCAGAATATGTTGTACAAAGATTTAAAAGAGATCGGAGAGCTGCTTTAAGAAATGCTAAGATACGGTTGTCTAATATAAAAATTGAAGAGATTACCCAAGTAATGAGAGGTAAATCTAAAATAATTAAATAATGGCAAAGGCGAAAAATGTGTTCATCAAATCAAAGATGAATAAAGATCTAGATGATAGATTAGTTCCACCTGGAGAATACAGAGACGGCCAAAATATACAAATAAGTAGATCAGAAGGAGCAAGCGTAGGAGCATTAGAGAATGTTTTAGGTAATAACTTAATAACAGATTTTAATATACCATTAGGATGTTGTAATGTGGAGGTGATTGGTAGGTATATGGATGTTACTAATGATAGGATATTTGTTTTTCAAACTAACTTTATAGATAATTCTATCAATGGTCTTGATAATAGATATATACGCGATGGAACCACGTCTTATTATTCTGCTATTAGTGTATATAATATTAAAACGGGTGTTTCTCAAGTGTTAGTAGGAGGATTAGGTCTTGATGGAGCATTTTTAAATTTTGCTAAAAATTATCCTATTCACCACATTAACATGATTGATGAACTATTATTTTGGACCGATAATAGAAATCAACCAAGAAAGATTAATGTTAATAATGCTCTAGCGGATTCTACATATTATTCTAATGAAGATCATGTTTCTGTGGCAAAATATTATCCATATAAAGTTGCAAGACTAATTAGTGAAGATTCTGCTGGTAATCCAGCTGGCACAATGGTTAATAAGGTAGATCCATTATTACCTGATGAAGTAACTCCTAACCCATACTATGATCCTAATTGGAATGGAGATCCTAATTTTATAAAAGATAAATTTTTAAGATTTAGTTATAGATTTAAATTTGATGATGGGGAGAATTCTCTTATGGCTCCATATACGCAAACAGCTTTTATTCCGAAACAAGATGGTTACTTTATTGGAAAACTAGATACAACTGACCCAAATAAAGTAGGTAAAGATGATGAAGATATTACTTTTCAAAGCACTGAAGTTAGATTTTTCCAAAATAAAGTTAATCAAATAACTTTGATTATAGAATCTCCTGATGGTATACCATTTAATGAACTTTATACTAAATTAAAAGTTGTAGGAATTGATATATTATATAAAGAATCAGATGGGCTTTCTTGTAAAGTTGTAGAAACTCTTCCTAGAGAAGTATTTGAAAATGGTGGTTTAGATCCAGTAACTGGTATGACTACTCCTGCTTCTGCTGCAATTCCTAATACTACTGGTATGATGGAATATGTATATAATTCTGCTAAACCTTATAAAACACTTCCACAAAAAGATACTACTAGAGTTTATGATAAAGTGCCAATTAGAGCTGCTGCTCAAGAAATATCTGGTAATAGAGTCATATATGGAAATTTTGTAAATAAACACACTCCACCATCTTTTATAGATTACAATGTATTAATTAGTGAAAAGGAAGATAAAAATTTCTATTTACCAGAATTTAATATAAACAGTAAAATAGAATACCCCAATAATACTTTAAAACAAAACAGAACTTATCAAGTAGGTATTGTATTAGCTGATCGTTATGGCAGGCAATCTTCAGTTCTTTTGTCTAGTGTAGATAGTGGACAAACACCTTCTAATATTTTATACGGAGGTTCTACTGTATTTCATAGATACAACTCTCCTACACAAAATCCTATTTTAAATCCAGGAACTGATTATTCTTGGCCAGGAGATGCATTAAGAGTACTATTTAATAACGTATTAGTAACTAATAGTGAATATAATCATGAAACAGGTGAACCTGGGGTTTATGACGAAATTACAAATCCACTAGGATGGTATAGTTACAAGGTTGTAGTAAAACAACAAGAACAAGATTATTATAATATATATTTTCCTGGAATATTAAATGGTGGTGTTACTGATGGTAATGAAGAAGCTGCAAGTGAAAATCAACCTTTTGCTCATATAGTATTACAAGGTGATAACATAAATAAAGTACCTAGAGATTTAGTTAATATTAGCCCAGATCAAAAAGTTTACCGAACTAGTAGACCTACTAAAGTAGAAAATCCAATGTGGTACTCTGTGTTAGACGCTGAAGGAGCAACTACAGAAGTTACTTTTTCTGACTGGAATTCATTAGAAGCTAGAAATTTTGTGTTACAAAGAAATATAGATCTTGGATTAACTGAACCAGATACCGGTTCTAATGCAAGTTTAGGTGTATATTTAAGAGTTGATAATGATGGTATTTCGCATACTGGTCATGAAAATAGACAACACGATCCTGAAAGATCCCAAGACATGGTGGTTAATATAGGAACAGGTACTGATTTAGGTTTATGGGATGCTGGTGATTTTCCAACTTATATATATAATCCTCAAAGTAATCCTTTATGTGCTAGATTAGAGGTAGAAGATCCTTTGGTTGGAATTCCTTCTGATACTAAAATTCCTATATTAGCTGTTTATGAAACTGAACCTGAAGTATCTCGATTAAGGTTGTTTTGGGAAACTTCTACTACAGGATTAATACATGAACTTAACGAAGCTATTCAAGAAGCTAATTTAGTAGTAGTAGATCCTAATGATCCAACAGGAAGTTCGTGGGCTACAGCCCCTCACTCGTTCACAGAGGACAGATGCCCCTGGCCGGCGTTTGCGTCGAGTTATGCATTTAATAATCAACGTAATCAAGTCTCTTCAGTTTTTCAATTTATCAACAATCAAGGGCAAGTAATAGGACAAGGTACAGGAGGTGCTTATATTCAATTACAATCTGCATGGAGAAAAACAAGTCCTACTTCTACATGGTCTCCTTGTTATGATTTTTCTATTCAAATGTGGTGGCCCGGTTATGATGGATCTTCTTCTACACCACCACCAGGAATACCCGATGCTTATCAAGCATTTTTAGTACTAAATAATACATTTTGGTTTTCTAAAGATGATTTCTATAATAGTTATAGGTTTGTTTTTACTGTAACAGACGCTGGATCTACAAGTGTTGTTGAATTATATTCTAGCACAAGAAATTCAATTCCTTTTGCGGGATGGGTTCCTACTGGACTAAACTTTACAAATTGGGATGGTGAAGGGTTAAATGTTCCTGGATATTTCGATAATTCTGTTCTCTCTCACTTTTCTTCTCAACCAAGCCTACTTACATATGAAGATCCAAAACCACCATCAGGAGTTCCTAATATTTGGGATCCAGGACCAAGTTATAATTATCCACAAGATTGGGTAGATGGTGGATGGCCTTTTAATGGAACGGCACTTGGAGCTAATTATCTTAATATTAATCAAGCTAGTAATAATGAAATAACTAACACGGTTTTATCACAGTACATAACACCTGGAGTAGCTAATTGGTTGCGATTACCAATTGGAAATGGATCTTGGTTTGATGGTAGACGCACGTATGATTTTCCACAATGGGTTAGTGATAATTATACTGGAAGAGCGGATAACTCTGGTGAAATGAATTTACAAATAATTAGCCAAACGCTTGTTAGACACACAAATATGGATGACCCTAATTCTCCATTAGAAGAATATACTAGTGTTAATAATGTTGATATAGATTATTTTTATTTAAATGATAATACAGATAGTCAAAATCCAGAATATCCATATGGAATGTTAAAATCTAATTTTGAAAATTGTCCTGTAGGAGATTATGTAGATGGAGATGTTTTTAAAATAACTATTAGATATACAGATTGCTGGGATCCTAATGCTACTCAACCTATAGTATTAACTCCAAATAATAATAATTTACAAACACTTTAATTATGGGATGGAAAACAGCTAATAGCTTAGAAAAAGAAATAACTTTTTTTGTAAAAATACGAAATTATTTAGAATGTAACGATCCAGATGGAAATGATACTAACTACCCGAACGCTGCTTACATGTACGACGATCGTTTACATAATTTTACTACTAAGGCTTTTCAAAAGGTTAATTTTCAACATAAAGTAAGAGATTGGGCTGATGAATATGATAATAGTGGAATAGGTAAAGGAGTATGGACTGTTAGTGCTGATGGTAAGTGGGATATAGATTTAGATCTTTCATTTCAACTAGCTATCACTATTGACCCTCAATTTGGATCAAACGCTAATAGTGATGACTTTAATCCGTGGAACGATAGTATTGGAAAATTAAACGCAGCTATGGTAGGAAGAATACATTTATGTAAGTTACCAGCTGGCAATACAGAATCTTTAGAAACAAGCGATGTTTGGGGCACCCATAATCCTGCTGGAGTAGCTTATAATAATCAAGCAAATCCATATTTAAGTATTCCTGGATTACAAATATTACAAACTAGAGAGTTGTTAATACAGTATAATCAATTCCAAGATGGAAATAACATTCAAGCTTTTCCTCAAAGTGGAGGAGGTAATGGAAGTATAACCACAACTCCTACCGTTTATATACCACCACCAGGTGGACCAGCTTATGTTTTGGGTAGAAATTTTAATTGGGATGGGTATTCTAATGATAATTCTATCCCTACTATGGGGCCAACTATGCACGGGTTGGGCAGGAATAAAAATCAATTAGAATATAGAGTAGGTGGTGGACCTGGCACAGATTATTGGCATAATATAGATAATGCACATGGAGAAAATAAAATAAAACATGTAGGAGCCCTTAATCCTACTGTTCCAGTTGGAACACCTGGACATAGCACTGGGAGAAATAATCGATATTCTATATCAATGAACAATATGCAGTTGAATCAAGGAGATAGGATTTTTGTTATAACCTCTTACGGTTATTTTATATACTCTCCTAATATATTATCACCTATTAAAAAAGAAAAAGGATTGTCTATTGTTCAATGGGCAGGATCCATAAATAAATATAGATCATTTCGTAGTTGTTGCGAAGTATATTTAAATGACGGGAGTTTTATAGCAAAAAGAAAGACAACGTAATGGGAGTAATGATGGAAGTAAAATACTTTAACTCTTTTTGGTTAAAGAAAGTATGCGAAGAGCCAGATCCGGTGACTGCCGAAGTACTTTTACCTAGTTGGCCTGGTTTACCTTGGCCACTTGTAGATTATCCAATATTTCCATTTAATGGTGGTACTTTTGCACCTATCGGCTCTCAAGGAGATGAAACAGCTTATCAAGAACCATGGGCAATTGAAGAAATGAGGATAAAAGGAGGTTTTAATAACACCCCTATAGATCTTGGTGTTAAAGCTTATATAGTAGAAGAAAGAACAAAACAAGAACATTTAAAAAGTTCGTTGATTTATTCAGGGATTTTTAACTCTCGTACAGGGGTTAATAATACTAATGTATTTTCTATAGCTAAAGATATAACAAAGAGTGTAGATCCAATAAATGGTTCTATACAAAGGCTATATGCTGAAGACACAAATTTAATAATATTTCAAGAGAACAAAGTACATAGAGCTTTAATAGATAAAGATGCTGTTTACACGGCTGAAGGTTCTGCAATGCAAACTCAATCTAACGTAGTTATAGGGCAAATCGTACCTTATCTAGGTGAATATGGTATAAGTACAAACCCAGAGTCTTTCGCAATATACGGATTTCAGAAATATTTTGCAGATCGTAACCGAGGAGCCATTTTAAGACTATCTAGAGATGGTATAACTGAAATATCGACATATGGTATGAACGATTATTTTAGAGATGAATTAGCATCAATTAATGATGATCAATTTTCTGAATCTACAACTGCAACTATAGTAGGTTGGACTTATATATTGGATCCACTACCTCTTCCACAAATTTACCACAAAGAGATTTTTTTAGATATTGAAGAGACGTGTTGTTCTATAAAAGTTGGATCTAGTTTTTATTATAATCCTCAAGGTGGTACACCTATTCCAAATAACGAATATTTTGTAGTATCAATTACACCTGCTCTAGGTTATTGTAGAGTAAGATTAAATAAAAGTATTGTAGGTAATCAACCACAGTTTGGTGATGAAGTTTCATTAGTTAACAAATATAAAAGTCAAATATTAGGTGGATGGGATATTCATAATAAAAATTATGTAGTTTCTATTCAAAATGTATCAAAAGTTTATACAGATACTAATACTTCACCTAAAATTGAAGATGGAACAGGTGATTATAGTACAGTTACGTTTGACGAAATGATTAATGGTTGGACTAGCTTTCATCATTATAAACCAGCTTTCATAGGTAGTTTAAAAAATAAATATTATTCATTTTTTAATAGTGGTTTGTATGAACATTACTACAATGCTATTTATGATGATAATAGAGGTCTTTATTATTCTACATATAACACAACCTCTCAAGAATGGTATCCTGCTAGAGTCGATTCTAGTATATCATTTGTTTTTAATCCTAATCCATCAGTTGTTAAAAACTTCAAAACAATAGCTTATGAAGGTAGTAATGGTTGGGAGGGTGATTACTTTGTTTCTGGTATGACTGGAAAAGATCCACTACCTGGAGTAACGGGTACGGTTTGGGTGGAGAATAAAGATCAAATAAACTCTATATATAGTTATGACGAAGGATTGTATAATACAGAAGCTGGTTATCCCGCTAGAGCAGGTTTTGATAGAAAAGAGAATATGTATACTACTAATATAATTAACAATTCTGCACCTAGAGCAGGAGAAGTTATATCAAGTGGTATGACTGGTATAAAAGGATATTTCTCTACAGTTAGATTAACAACAGATGAAACAACTGATCCAGGTGGAATGAAAGAATTATATTCAGTTAGTTCTGAATTTGTATTATCATCATATTAAATAAAATGGAAGAAGTAATTGAAATAAAAAATAAATTAAGTAATATAGAAGAATTTAGGAATGAGATAACTTCTCTTGAAAAAGTTTTAAGAGAATCAAATAGCAATAGGGTTACATTTGATAAACGTTCTCCAGAATTTCCTTTAAAACATACTATAACGGACGGTGTTTATGTAAGACAGATGACAATGAAAAAAGGTTCATTTGTTTTAGGTGCAGTACATAAAAGAGATCATGTTTGGTTTTTATTAACCGGTTATCTAGTTATTAAGAACGAGCATGGTTTTGAAGATTATCAAGCGCCTTGTTATGTAGAAGCTAAATCAGGAGCTCAAAGAGCAATATTAGCCTTAGAAGATTCTATATTTGTTACTATACATAAGAATCCTGATGATATAAAAGACATAGAAGAATTAGAAAGGTATAATACATGTGATACTTATGAAGAGTATGAAAAATGGATTATGGAAAACAAACTTAAAAATACATAATTATGACGATGTTAGTTGCCGGTATTATAGCCGTTGTTGGAGCAGGTATAAGTGTTGGAATGGCAGTTCATTCTAATAATAAAGCAGATGATGCTGAATTTGAAAAAAAGCAAGAAAAAAGACTACAAGATGCTTTAGTAGCAAATAGACAAAATATACCTGATCCATATGAAAATATACAAGATCTAAGTCATATGATTCGAAATCCATATGCAAACATGGCAGTCGCTACCGGAGCAGCAGAGATGCAAGCTGAGGAAGCTGATATAGCATTAGCTAATACTTTAGACACTTTACGTGCGTCTGGCAGTAGCGCTGGTGGAGCTACCGCTTTAGCCCAAGCTGCGTTGAGAAGTAAAAAGGGTATTGCAGCTAATATACAACAACAAGAAGCACAAAATGCTCGATTGTACGCTCAAGGTGAAGCACAGGTTGTACAGATGCAAATGGCTGAAAAACAGAGAATTCAAGGGGGTGCTGTATCAGGAGGTTTATTCACATATGGAGAACAAGAAAAAAGAGAGATAATGGAACTTAATAGATCACAAACTGCTATAGATCAACAAGCTTTAAATCAACAAGCTCACGAAGCAGCTATGTATTCTGCCTTAGGTGACGCAAGTAGCTCTTTAATGAGTTTTGGAGGTAGTTATGGATCATATTCAGCCGCTGTAGACGCACCGTAATAATAATATATAAATAATGGGAACATACGAAAAACCAACACTCATACAACCTTTAGCCGCGCAGGCTTTAGCTGCAGCTGGTAGTAAAATGGCCGCTGCTGCTGCTCAAGCTTCTGCTACTATAACTGCTGCATATATTAAAAACTTTGAGAAAAATGAAAAGTTAAGGGAAGAAGATTTAAAAGCCACTAAAGACTGGGGAAGAGCACTGAACGAGGTTGAGGAAACAGAATATACTAGTTTTGAATTAAATACAAAAGAATTTCTTACCATAACAGGAGATGCTAAATATGATTTAAGAAGGCGTAAGAGATTAAAAGAAGGTGAAGATGGATATTTAACAAAAGAAGAAGCTAGTAGACAAGATGTATTGTTTGAAGATGTTCCTGTAGAAGTTAGTAAATGTAACGGCGCTGTCGCTGATAACATGAAAAAATACTTAGATATAAAAGGTAAAGATAATCAACAAGGTGGAGTTGATCTCGGTAGAACTGATAATGAGTGGTTAGTTATAATGAAAGATTTTGACGAGAATGATGGAGCTAATGTAAGTTATGATTATAAAAAGGGGAAACTATATTTAATTTATACTGATCCGAAATTATCAAAAGAAAAAATACCTGATGGCAGTGGTGGGATGAAGACTAATCCAGATTATGATTCTGATTACAAACCAACTTCATTTGATTCAAAGAAATTTGTTAGAGGAAGTTTAAAAGGTAATAACCTAATAAATGTTTGTGGTGATGTTTCAAGTTCTGTAAGTGGTTTAGTAAATGGGATACTAGGTAGAGGTAAAAAAGACGGAAAAGAAACTCCAGGTTGGTATGATAAAGCAGCAATGACTGAATCAATAACTCTAGAAAAGCGAGATGTCACAGATGCTTTAGGTAGTATTGTACAAGAAGATTTTCAAATAACAGCTAAAAATTATCAAAATGAAAAATTGTTCTATGGATACGACAAAAATAGTAACACTACCGGAAGTTCAAATGACATTATAGGTGGTATATATGGAGCGGATTGGGAGAGTATTTATGGTGACAAAGAATTAATGGAAACATTGTGGACCGAACTACAACTAGAAGGTAGAAAAGGTGAATGGAAGAAAATAGAATTTGATCCAACGACAAAAAAAGCAAAAAAAATGACTACGGAAAAGATATTTGATGATGGTGCTGGATTAACTGCGTGGACTGGAACGGAGGATCAAATTGAATTAGCAAAAAGTTTAATACCATCATATGTTAATGCTAATAGAAATGATTTTAAAATTAGTGATGACGACAGATTAGTTTTACGAGAAGTCCAAAAGACTCAGGGTGGATCATTAATTCAATATAACAAATAACCATGAACGAAAAGTTTTTAAAAGATTTATACGAGCTTTCTAAAGGTGCTGGATATGCTGATAGCTTTGAGGATTTTAAAATATTGATGAGTGACAATGTTGACGCTATTAAAGATGTATATAGTATAGCCGCTAGAAA
>DASCNA010000312.1:0-3885 GCA_036011305.1 Victivallales bacterium | reverse complement strand
CCTCTCAGCTAAAACACCTACTTTTGAGAGCCTTTCTGGCAGGCAATCTTCCAAAAAAGCTCTCAAAAGTAGGTGTTTTAGATGAGAGGGGTATGAAAAAGTCAAAAAAACATTGCACAATAGTGAGGTCTGAGCATTTGTTGCTGTAAAAACACATATAAAATGCGCGATTTGGAACTCATCCGGCGGTCTCCGGCGGATCTGCCGGATCAGGTGTCAGAGAGTGCGGCTCAGACCCTACCTTCCACGCGCGCCGGGGGCCAGGATGACGGTAGTTAAACAAACTCCCTCAAATGACGCTGAATGATGCTCAACGCAGTTAAAATCGCAAGTATAAACTCCAATAAGGGCACGCCTGAGATTGAGAGAGCATGTGAACATGTACTGCTTGTAGATCCGTTGGTTGATTGCTTCCAGCGGTTAGCGCACGAATTCAGTGTTGGTCATGGCATGTACATCCGTTGGTCTGGTACTTCCAGCGGTTTGCCTTGCAAGTGAGAAGAACAAGGAGACAGAGAACCTCGCGTGCCCTCATGACCCTGAATGATGCTAGGCACAGTTATATTTGCTAGTATAAGCTCCAATAAGGGGACACCTAGGATTGAGAGAGCGCGTGCACGTGTACTTCTTGTAGACCGTTGTTGATTGCATCCAGCGGTTAGTGCATGATTTCAGTGTTGGTCATGCATGTACATCCATTGGTCTGGTACTTCCAGCGGTTTGCCTTGCAATTGAGGAGAGAAGGAAGACAGAGAACCTCGCGTGCCCTCATGACGCTGAGTGATGCTGAGCGCAGTTAAATTTGCTAATATAAGCTCCAATAGTGGAACTTCATCGAGACGCTCCTTGAGCCATCCTATTAGTGAGATTGATCGCAGCGTCGCCATGGGTGTGGTTTTGCAATTTCGTAGCATTGAACAGAGCATCGCCACAGAAGTGGTTTCGCAAATTCGTGCGCGTCCCAAGGCATGGAAAGGGAACTCCTTGCAGGTGCTCCCTGAACCATCCTATCAATGAGATAGTTTCTTACATGAAGTTGCAAACAGACGCATCATATACTTATTTAGATTAATCAGAGTGTCGCCACGGATGCGGTTTTGCAAATTCGAGAATTTGATCGGAGCGTGGCCACAGAAGTGGTTTTGCAAGTTCGTGCGCGTCCTAAGGCTTGGAAAGGGAACTCCTGCAGTTGCTCCCTGAACCATCCTATTAATGAGATTGAATCTTACTGAAAGTTGCAAACTTAAGCCATCCTATTAGTGAGATCGATCAGAGTTCGCCACGGATGTGGTTTTGCAAATTCGAGAGATTGATCGGAGCGTGGCCACAGAAGTGGTTTTACAATTTCGTGCGCGCCCTAAGGCATGGAAAGGGCACTCCTTGCAGATGCTCCCTGAACCATCCTATCAATGAGATTGAATCTTACTGATAGTTGCATACTTAAGCCACCCGATTAGTGAGATTGATCAGAGTGTCGCCACGGATGTGGTTCTGCATATTCGAGAGATTGATCGGGGCTTGGCCACAGAAGTGGTTTTGCAAATTCGTGCGCGTCCTAAGGTTTGGATGGGGGACTCCTTGCAGATGCTCTCTGAACCATCCTATCATTGAGATTGTATCTTACTGTATGTAAACATATGTATACCTCAATAACAGTATATTTATTGGTTATGGAGTGTATGGTGTTTGCATGGCAGGATACTCGGCCGAATAGGCTGGGTTCCTGCATATTTTACCCGTATGCGTATACGGGGCATGTCTCTTCTTAAATGAGGATATTTCCCTTGAGCGACAGACGATGAGATGCAGCCTCAAGTTGTGTAGAACAATCAAATATCACACACACACATATATATATATGTATATATATATATATACATTGTGGAGGCCTTGCGGCCAGGCTGTGCCGCCGATCCGGGTGACTTGAGTCTGAAACATTCCCATATTTTTGTGTGATTTTGAGGTCAAGGAGCCACTGGCTTACAGAACACTGTCGATTTTAATCGACAGGTCGACACTAGTGTATATATATATATATATCCAATGCCTACGGCCGTACCCGCCACCGTGCCTCCCAGCCATTTGTGCACGAAATTTGTTCCCCCTCATTCTGTGTGCCAAGGAGGTCTTGGGAACAATATCTATTTTCTTATTATTTCTACGAGGCCGGTGCTCTGCCCTGCCGAAACACAACCCCAAAAGTAAGAAATACAGGGCGGAACGCCCACCATTTTTTGTTTGAGTTTTGGAGTCAAAGAGAGTATCCATACTCTGCCCCTAATTTTGGATGAATCTCTCTAACTTTTCTGGCCCAAATGCTCCTAAAATCCACGCCGGGAGGCCCTCCAGAGCCCTTTTGGGCCAGTCTGGGGGCGGGGGAACGAAAGAGTGCCATTTTGAGCGACTTCCGCGTGAAAAACTGACCCTTTTGAGGGGGCTTTTGGGGCACCTTTTCGTTTTGTTTGTTCGGGCCTCCAGGACACACAAAAAAGTGTCCAGGAGGGCCTTCGGAAATAGTACCGTTTTTTTCTCGCTTTTGGGATCTGCCAGGAGGGCCTCAGGAGGGTTCCCGTCTACACGGGAGCTCAACTTTCACTTTTACAGCCGGACCCAAAAAGGCTCCAAAATGGGAACCAACATGGAGCGCTTTGGGCTCCCAAATCCGAACTATACTCACTTTGGGCCACCATTTGGGAGAAGTCGGGGCCCAGAAAGAATTATGTTTTTGTTTCGATGATTTAGAGTGAAATGTCAGAACCGAAGGTAACTGGAAGACCCCCCCCTCCTCCCCCTTCCCCGGCAGAGCCACCCCGGCGCACCCCCAGTGCAGAGTCTCTGCTAAAGCTGTGTGCAAGTCTCTGCTAAAGTCTTTGTGCAAAGACTCTGCTAAAGTTTTGCACTGTGCGGAGTCTCTGCTATTAGCTTTGCACTGTGCTGAGCATTACACTGTACTTTTTTGTGCTCACACGCCGGATCGGCGGATATTTTGTTTATTTCTTCCTGTCTCTCTCTCTCTATATATATATATATACACTTATTGTTGAGACGCAAGACCTGTGCCTTGTTGTGAGCCAAGACATCTGCCTTGTCCCCATGGCTCGCCACGGGCCCATACTCAGGGAAAACGAAGCCATGGCCTCCGGCAAGCTTTTTTAACACCTCCCCGGCCCTCCCGGACCCGTTTTCGGTTCCCAAACGGCCTCAAAAATAGAACATCCCAAAAAACAGATTTTGTTTGTGAAAAATCCTCTGTATTCTGCCCTATTTCCCCGCTTAAGGCTTCCATAGGAATACACCTAAGCATCGCCTGTGAGTTGGCTCAAGGATGTGTGATCACGCGCAATTGTTCGAGTCAACATTGTTCTGCGAACGTCATGCCGAAGATTCGTGTGAAGTTACCGTGCCGAAAGATAACCGTGTGTAAAGTCACCGTGTCGTCTGTGTGAAGGTTACCGTTTTCATGGCGAACGTTCTGTGTGAAGTTACCGTGCCGAAAGATTCACCTCTTCGACCCCCCGAACCTGATGGCGAGGAGCTGACCGATGTGGTTAATAAACACACCATCGCGGCCAAACGGTTGCAGAAAGCGTACTACTCTAAGGCATCTAGGGGTTCCTGGGCTAACGCATCCATCGTTCGGTGGCTCGTGGTCACTGGCTAAACGCAGCGTCGGGCGTCGGGTGGTGGCTGGGTGACTCCCCTTGCGCGTCGGGCGTCGGTCCATGGTGCATGGCCTGGCTGGCTGACTGGGCTGGGCTGGCTGGACTTGCTGGCTGGCTGGCTGGGGTGGCTGGCTGGGCTGGGCCGGGCTGGGCTGGGCTTGCTGGTTGGGCTGGCTGGCTGGCTGGGCTGGCTGGCTCGTTGGCTTGTTGGCTTGCTTTAAAA
>DASCNA010000311.1:0-2089 GCA_036011305.1 Victivallales bacterium | reverse complement strand
TATATGTACCGGAATCATAAAGTGCAAGACGACCCCCTTCAGTTTGTCCCGTAGCTCCATCTGGAGCTACATCATTTCCATATTTTGCTCTATTATAATCAATAACTGGTGTAACTATCATTGCAATTCCGCCATTTCCGCCATTACCACCAGCACCACCGCCACCTCCTCCGGTAAAATATACATCTCTAGTGCCACTGTGGTACTCCCAAGTTTCAGATGTTCCACTTGCTCCTCCTGTGCTTCCTCCGTTTCCAGCATTTGCTGCTATTCTATATGGAGTATCCGATGTACCATATAGGTCTCTAAAAGTAGTTAATAAATGTGGGTCTATGGATCTTAACTTTGTACTTGCATTTGCAGCAGTTCCCGTAGCTCCAGTACCTCCTCCTGAGGGAGATGTTTGTTGTCCATCCCCGTAGTAGGACATAGCTGCAGCTCCTGGTTGCCCTTGCTCTCCCGATACTCCATCTCGACCATCAAATGTTAAGTTGGTAGTGGAGAGTGGGCTTGGACCAGGATTTCCTGGAGATCCTGATGCACCTGGTTCATCTGTTTTTGTTCCCAAATCTGCTGCATCACCACCTTCCTTTCCAGCAACACCAGATGGTCCTCCAAGTAAATTATCAGTAGCATCATTTGTATGACCTGCTCCACCAGGTCCACCAGCTCCACCGTTACCGCCAAAAACGGTGCCATTATTCAGGTTCGGCGCCGCGGATCCCGCAGTACCAGTCACACCGTCACCGCCACTAGATCCATTTGCATGAAATTTTACGTACCCGTTAGGATGACTTGAATTACCACATATAAAAATACCTTGTTGTACGAAAAGTCTATATCCATTTAAATCCCAATGTATCCATATATCATAACCACCGCCGGTGTTGGAGTAAGTACCAATAATTAATCTTTTAAGATAAACATCTCTATTCTGTGTAATTTTTCCATTTTTATAATAATCTCCCAGATCACCATCTGGACCACCTCCACTCGAAAATGATAGAAACGCATCACCATAAATTCCATCATCTATGTAACCCTCAGCATTGCTATTCGTTACCCCTTTTGTTCCATCTGTTATATCAACATCATTTCCATCAAAATATTGAATTCTCCAAGGTTGACCATCATAAAATCTGTTTATATATAACGTTCCATCAGATCCATCTCCAAATATTTTTTCTGCAGCTATAACAAATTCATCACCACCACGAACATATATTCCTGTTCCTCTAATTTTACCATCACCACCAAATGAAATTTCTGCGTCTTCTCCTGTATCTGCAGATGCTCCTGCGTAAAATGCACTTACACTACCAACATCTGCGTGAGCCGCTGATTGTTGTACTAATCCTATAATTTTATCATCATATGTACTGGATATTTTACTATCAGCTATTGTCCATCCACCCGTACCACCTATGAAACCAGTAGTTGCAGTAATTGCTCCTGTAATAGTCAAACTACCATCACCATCATATACTAATGAATTTGTAGAATCACCTATTCCAAAAGTATAATAATCTCCTTCTCTTCCTAAAAAGAATCCAGCAGTTGTGTCGGCAGAATCATCTTTACCAGTAGTTTTAATAACACCACCACCATTTAAAGTAATACCACCACCAGTTATTGTTGTTCCTGCAATTAATCCTGCTTGAGCAGTTCCTTGTGAATTGGTATTATCAACATTTTCAAGACCAACATCAGTAGCAGATGTTCCCGCTTGTATATCTCCTGTAGAATCTTGGTTTGACGAAGCACCTAACCCCGCACCAGTTACAACTGTTGATGCTGCTGTTCCACCTATTGTTACAGTTCCAGCAATTGCTGCTGTTCCATCAGTATTAAGTACAATTAACTCGGTATCGGTATTACCAGCAGCATTCCTACTTATCATAGAAAGTTTTCCAGCGTTGGATACCTCTAACCTTGTTTTGGCTGCAGCTTTAGCACCAATCCTCATAGTAGTACCAAAATGTGAAACTCCAGTACCTGGATCAGCTACTGTACCGTCATTAAAAATTGTCATTCCAGCAGATCCCATTACTGCTTTGGTATTAATATCATCTCCATATGCAGTAAATCC
>DASCNA010000310.1:0-3075 GCA_036011305.1 Victivallales bacterium | reverse complement strand
GCGATCACCACTGCACTGAGAAGCTGGGGGCGGAAGAGCTGGGGGCAAAGCTGGTGGCCAAAGATTCTTAGAATGAAGGCGATCACCACTGCACTGGGAAGCTGGGGGCGAAAGAGCGGGGGGCAAAGCTGGGGGCAACGCTGGGGGCCAAAGCTTCTTAGAAGGAAGGCGACCGACACTTCGGTAATCCTTAAAGCAGGTGGTAAGAACCCCATATAGCTGGAGCTATGTTTTGGGAGCAAAGCTTTGGCCACCAGCTTTGCCCCAAGTGTTCCAGTGAGGCTTCCCCCGGCCTCGAAGTTACGAAGCTTTGGCCCCCAGATTTGCCCCCAGCTTGGCTTCCCAGTGGACCCCTTTCATTTATGTTTGTGGTCGACGCCAGTATATATATATATATATATTATATTATGCGGGTGGGGTGAGGTGGGGTGGGGCGGGGGAGGGTGGCTCCTCAAATTGGAAGAACACGTCACGCGAATAACTCTGGAAACATGCCAGGCCCCTGTCCCATCGCGCCCAGTGATGAAATATCCAGAAGGGGGAACGCCTCAATCCGATCAGGAGCGCCTCAGCAGCAGCCTCCCGTGCGGCCGCGCGCGAGGCTCCAGACGCCGAGGCCGCTGGAGGAGCACTACCAGCGGGGGGCTTGGCTGCCTGGCAAGAGCGCTCGGCAAGAGAACGGGGAGGGCGCGCGCTCGCCCACAATCGTAGGAAGTGTGCGACGATTTATGGCGAGTAAACCAGCCCATAATGAAAAAAGGAGGGGCGCAGAAGGGAACACATAATTATATATAAATCCCGGCATGAGCCGATAGGAGTGAGGGGACTTTGGAGGCTTTTTGGACGTTGTCGGAGATTTTGGGCCATCGTGAGAGAACCAAAGAGGAAACACAAATGTAAGATGCTCCCTATTGCTTGCTATGTCCTGCGGTTTTCTCTTATGTTGCACATGCTGGACCCTTATTTCCTGTAACTCTCTGATATGTTCGAAATGTTGGGCTTCGGTATTTGGGCGAGGTTTTCGTAGATGTTTCCTACGCGCTCAAATGTACTTCCTAATTCTCCTCCCACAAAAATCATATTCATGCCCTGAATATTAAATGCTACTGCCCCCACTAATTATGAGGCCCCTATACCCTTCCCCTTGCGCTTATCCTTGCGGGCACTTGTACGCTTGGACAAGCGTACGCGAGGCGCAAGTTCTCTTGGCGAGCCCGCTTGCCAAGAGAACTTGCGCCTCGCGTATGCTTGTCCAAGCGCACAAGTGCCCGCAAGGATAAGCGCAAGGGGAAGGGTATAGGGGCCTCATATTAGTGGGGGCGGTAGCATTTAATATTCAGGGCATGAATATTATATGTTGGGAGGATAATTAGGGAAGTATATTTGAACACGAGGGTCGCAGAAGGGGACATAATATATTTTGGGAAGAATATATTCAGTGGGTAACCCAGCCCATAATGAAAAGAGGAGGGGTGCAGAAGGGAACATAACATAAATAGCCGCTTTAAAAGGGCGGTTGATCGGGAGTTAGGGGGGAAGTGTATACGTTTTTTTGTGTTCCCCCAATTTTCGATGTTTGACATTTTTGCAGAACAACTAATTTTATAATGCGTTGTTTTAGGATTCATCCTGTACAAAGTGTGGTAAATAGCCCGACGCAACTTTCTGGAAGAGGATTTGCCCGTATCTTTCATATGATATTGTTGTCGTCGCAACAGTACGTTTTTTTGGTACTCCAAGATGGACGTCGGGCCGTGTAACTTTCGGATTTCTGAGATTGATGTGCAAAACACATTTTTCTAGTGCATTTTTTGAGGATCCATCCTGTACAAAGTGTAATAAATAGCATAACGCAACTTTCTGGAAGAGGATTTCCCCACATCGTTCATATGGAATTGATTGTTGTCGCAACTTTACGTGCTGGTACTTCAAAATTGACGCCAGGCCATGTACTTTGAACATTTTCAAAGTTTAGTGTTGTTGTTGGTTGTTTTTTCTAATAAAAACAATGAAATGTTAAGATTTGAAATGTTGAAAATTAATATATATATATATATAGGTTTTTTTTGAAATTTGAATGCTGTTTATATATAATGATATGTGGTTGTTTAAGCACAATGACATTTTGAATTTTAAAATAATGAATGTTGCTTTTATGAGTATGTTCACTGTTTTGTTTTTGAAATTATGATTTTTGTATTTATTTATTATTGTATTGAAGTTTTCTTTTTTGAATTTCGAGTTTTGTTTGTTTGTATGTTGATTAGTGCATTGTTATTTGTTTCGTCTATGTTGTTTTGTTTGAAATTTAATATTGTTTTACATTTTGATATATATATACATATATATATATATTGGAGTTGTTGCGTTTTTTATATCCGCCGGCCCCCTTGTGGGGCACCCGGCTGTGAAGCGATACCTCGTAACATGTAACCTTGTAGTCTTTGTAGTCTTGTAGTCTTGTAGCCTTGTAGTCTTGTAGTCCTTGTAAACCTGGATCCTGGATCCTAGATCCTGGATCCTGGATCCTTTTACTCCTTGTAGTAGCGCCCGGGGATCGAGGATTTCCCCTCCCCTAGATGGGGCGCAGGATCGAGGGATGCAAGGCCACACCCCAGGATCGAGGTTTTCCCCTCCCCTAGCAGGGGCGCAGGATTGCAGCCTGCAGCAAGCAGTCAGCAGCCTCTAGCCAGCAGCTGAGAGGGGGCCGGCGGCAGGGGCGAAGCCTTAAGATAACAAATAACATGTTGATTTTGGGAATGGTGTTTTTGTTTGTTGAGTGTTTGAAATGTTGAATATTGTGGTGTTATCGAATTTGTATGTGGAATTTGAAATTATGAAACTGTGAATTTAGACATTTGAACTTTGATTTTTGTGAATTTGAAATATGTTTGCTTGCTTGTGCTTGCTTGCTTGCTTGTGCGTGCTTGCTTGCGTGCGCTTGCTTGCTTGCTTGTGCTTGCTTGCTTGTGCTTGTTTGCTCGCTTGTGCTTGCTTGCTCGCTTGTGCTTGCTTGCTCGCGTGTGCTAGCTTGTTCCTCGGATGAAAGGGGGCCTTCGGCCCCCTTTTTTTTAA
>DASCNA010000309.1:0-3070 GCA_036011305.1 Victivallales bacterium | reverse complement strand
GGAATACATAGGGCATTTGTTGCATGTTCGGATTTCTGATTTTCTGTGTAAACAACACGTGTTTTCCGTATGTTTTTTGAGGACCCATTCTGTACAAAGTGTAATAAATCAAAGGCAGCAGCGTAGTTCGCCCCGTTATGGTCCTGTACTCCCATGGCGCACCTGTTTTTAACTTTGTGTTTAACTCTGTCTTTCCCTAACAGCATCTCTCAAGCCAGTTTGCAATTCTGTTTGTGCTCAAGTGTTTTGCCATGGCGGACGAACAGTCCAGCGATGGCGCTGCAGCCAAAAGCAGGGCTCGCAAGCGCAAAAAAATGGAGTTGGTTGCGCAGGGGGCGGGCAACACACACTTTTAGTGGGGCGGCGTGCATGTTTGCAGGTGGTCTTCCCCTCAAACATGTTTCCCATTTGTTAGTGCTTTTAGTGGGGCGGCGTGCATGTTTGCAGGTGGTGTTCCCCATATGCCAAGTTCCACAGCGCTGCCGGGCGAGAGACCATTTATGAGTATTTTTGTCGGGTGGTACGCTATTGTATAGTATATCATATTCTTTTATATTCTCCTATATTACAATACAGTATAGTATAATTCATTTAATCCGAAGGGCTTCGCCCCCTGCCGCCGGCCCCTTGAGTGTCCGATTCGCCCGAGGTTCCCTTGTGAGTGGAGGGGGAGTGGTGCTCCGAGGCAGAGAAGCGTGCTCAGCGACGTTGTAAGGCATTGCTGAGGGATGTGCAGGACGACCTAATGTCCCTCTCCCCCTCCCTTCCTTTTCCTCCACCTCTTTATCGAAATGCATGTGTATTCACACATATATATATATATGCAAATTGTGATTTTGCGGCGGAAGGCCTGCCTGGGTAGCCCAAACCATCGCAAAACACATGGTCCCGCAACAAAATTGCAAATTGTGATTTTGCAGCGGAAGGCCCGCCCAGGTAGCCCAAACCATCGCAAAACGCACGGCCCCGCAACAAAACTGCAAATTGCGACTTTGCTGCAGAAGGCCCGCCTGGGTAGCCCAAACCATCGCAAAACGCACCGTCCCGCAACAAAAATGCAAATTGCGATTTTGCTGCAAAGGGCCCGCCCGGGTAGCCCAAACCATCGCAAAACGCACGGCCCCGCAACAAAATTGCAAATTGCGATTTTGCTGCGGAAGGCCCGCCCGGGAAGCCCAAACCATCGCAAAACACACGGTCCCGCAACAAAATTGCAAATTGCGATTTTGCCGCCGAAGGCCCGCCCGGGTAGCCCAAACCATCGCAAAACACACCGTCGGATGCCATGCCTGTCTCTGTGGCAGGGGCCCGTAACCATAGAATATGATGAGATGATTCAGATTTATTCATTCATTACATTTGTGAAGTCTGCTGTCATGTACTAAGTATGCCTTTTCAGATTGTGGCTCACCACAGCATTTCTGCTGCCCACAGCATTGCTCCCTTTCACTCGCAACATGGCCTACTGCACGTCGGCGGTCGATGGAAGCAAGTGCCCGTATGAGGCGGTAGGTGGATGCTCCCACTGCTGCGCATTCCGGGAGAGCCCTTGGTTGAGCAATGCATACAAGGGCATGGCACTGCACTTTCGCGGCGTCAAACGCAAGCAGGAGAGCGAGACTGCATAGAGAGCGGGGGACCATCACCATTCCAAGGCGCATTTTTGTTTTTTGTTGATGGGGGGGGGGCTCCCTTCCCAGGAACATACATATATATATATAGTGTGAAAAACTATGAGAGATGTTTTTATTGCTTTTTTTTGTGTTATAGTTGTTTGTGTGTTTTTGTTCGTAGTTTGTCGGTCAGGGTTTCGCCAAACGTTTTTTCGTAGTTTTGGGTGAGCCTGGGGCCATAGCTTTTGTGTAGTTTTTCTGGGGCCCAGTGCTGGGCCGGGCCCTGGGCCGGGTCCCGGGCCAGGCCCAGGGCCGGGCGCCAGGCCGGGCCCCGGGCCGGGCCCCGGGCCGGGCCCAGGGCTGGGCCCGAGCTCGGCGCCGGGCCACATGGGCCAACGTTTTTTATAGTGTTGGCAACGTGTTTTTATAGTTTTTGGCAAACGTTTTTAATTTGTCGGGCGGCAAAGGCATGTTTGTCGGGCGGCAAGGGCATGTTTGTCGGGCGGCAAAGGTATGTTTGTCGGGCGGCAAATGCATGCTTGCCGGGCGGCAAAGGCATGTTTGTTGGGCGGCAAAGGCACATTTGTCGTGCGGCAAAGGCATGTTTGTCGGGCGGCAAAGGCATGTCTGTCGGGCGGCAAAGGCATGTTTGTCGGGCGGCAAATGCATGCTTGCCGGGCGGCAAAGGCATTTTTGTCGGGCGGCAAAGGCACATTTGTCGTGCGGCAAAGGCATGTTTGTCGGGCGACAAAGGCATGTTTGTCGGGTGGCAAACATACCGTGGTTGGGTGACGAGCATCGTTTTTTTTTGTATTCGCTTGAGTTTGTTTGGGGCGGCAGACACATCTTGGTCAGGCGACAAAATGATGTTCGTGGGGCGGCAAAGGCATGTTTGTCGGGCGGCAAAGGCATGTTTGTCGGGCGGCAAAAGGCAAAGGCATGTTTGGCCGCATGTTAGGGCAAAGTGTTAAAAGTTTATTAATAGTGTTTCTTTGCGGCGTTTTTTGACCAACGTTGTTGGCCAACGCTTGTTTAACGTTTGGGTTCACTGGCAGGTCAAAAATAACAAAAATATACATGATGCGACCTAAACGATGTTTAGGTACACTATGGGGACCGTTTTGTTCTTTGTTCTCGTGTTTCGTCGTATTTTCGTTTTGTTTTAGACTTCGATCTAAACGTGTCCAGTTTCGTTTCTGACTTTTCGATCTAAACGTTTCGTTTTGTTTTTCCCGAGAGCGACGAGCGAAGGGTTCTTGTTGTGTAGGTCTTCCGCCAGGGCCAAGATGTCAAACCCGGCGGAATGCCGGTGCGTTTGCGGGTGCGTTGCCGACGAAAAGCCGTCGCATAGAAATCCTTAATTTCCCTACGGAAAATCAAGGTTTTTCGGGCCTGGGCCGGGCCAGGCCAGCCGTCCGCGCGCCCGCCGCCCGACCGCCCGCCCGCCGCCCGGCCGG
>DASCNA010000308.1:0-1795 GCA_036011305.1 Victivallales bacterium | reverse complement strand
AGTTGCATCTTGAGCATTTGGAGAATTTTTCCAAGTATTAGTAGCTGTTGAAGGGTCATTTGTAATTCCACTCCCACTTACTACTCCAGTACTAAAAGTATAAGTAGTACCTATTCCTGAAGTACTTGGAGTTCCCGCACTTGTTTTTTCATAATATAAATATCCTTGTATCGTTCTTAATCCTGCATCTCCTATAGTATATTGTGAATGAATTACAGGAGCAGTCCAAGTACTAGTTTGAGGAGATGCCCCATCACTAGTAAATGTACGAGTAGTTACATAAATTTTATTTCCATCAACAGTTCCAAGATCAGGAACTGCAATAGTCCAGCCTGATTCAGCACCACTCGTTGGGTCTGCAAAAGTACCAAAATTATTTGTAGTTATAGTTGAATCATTTAATTTATATAAACTCGCATATTTAATACCTTGTCCATCTGTTCTTTGAGCATAAATAACTGGTGTGCTCCAACTAATAGAAGCTGCCGTTGCTGTTGGTGCTCCTGAAGCTAAACCTAATGATACATATACTGCATCATTGTTTGCTGAAAGAGCTTGAGGAGAAGTTTCCCAATTTGATGGGGCTGTAAGTGTATTATTTGTAAAATTATAACTACCACCTGATGCTCCAACACTACTATTTTTCCTATAGATATATACTTCTGCGACTGCGGCTCCTTCTACCTGAAATACAGCACCCCAAGTATATGCAGTTCCTCCCGCTGCGACTGTTCCTTTAGATGCCCATAAAAGATCTGTTCCACTTGGTGCGGCATCATACCATTGAATATCTTGAGAAGGAATAAGAAGACCATCTGCTGTTGGAACTGAGGGCTCACTAGATGCTCTTGCGAATACAAAGTTAGTACTAGCTCCAGTTGATCCAACTGCACCAGTAAATGATTTAGAAAATGTTTGAATTTTAGTAAATGTTTGTGTTCCACCACCAGCAGCATCTCTTACAGTTATTGGAAAACTAATAGAAGCTGTTTTAGTACTTGTTCCCGCTGTAAAAGCACTTGCAACATCATAACGTCTTACATATGTCGAAGGTGTGGAAGCATTACCAACAGTTATATCTGTATCATCTGGTGTTCCAATACTAAATGTATTAGCACTAGAATCATGATATGCTAAAGCTGTTCCTCCTCTCCATACTTTTATATCTGTACCCGATCCTGTATATGTGCCATTAGCTCCGTTTACATCAGTTGGAATTGTATGTGAGTCATTTGTAAGAATAACAGTTATAGCGTCTTCACCACTTTTAATCCCATAAATTGATACAGTATCTGAAGCTTTAGACACTCCATCATCGTATAGTATAACTTTAACTATTATGCTATCACTAGCTGCTGGTTCTTCTCCATCTGCTAAAGTGAAAGAACCACTACTTTGTCCTGCGGTTGTGCCAGAGGCTGTACTTCCATCTACTTGGAAAGTATATGTAGCTGTTCCTGCTATTCCTGTAGGGGTTGTAGAAAAAGTTATAGTATCACTTTCATCGCCTTCAACTGTATAAGAGACTACATGAGAACTTGGTTCTAATTTAACAGAGTATCCACCTTCTCCAGTTGCACCTTGAGCTCCTTGTACGCCCGGAGTTGAACAATGTTGTTCCATAGTCCACGCGTTTCCACTTGAATTCTCAGTAATTGTTGCTAATATTACATCATTTATTTTATCTGGAACGAAACTTTGTTTTTTAATTGATGCTGTAGTTTGGGTTGTAAAAATGGGTTCTATTACACTTAAAACTGTATCACTTGTTATAGTATCAATAGTATAAGTTTCA
>DASCNA010000307.1:0-1630 GCA_036011305.1 Victivallales bacterium | reverse complement strand
AGGCGGGCCGTGGGCGGCGGGTGGGTGGCAGGCGGGCCGGCGGCAGGCAGGCGGCAGCGAGCGGGCCGCGGGCGGGTGGCGGGCGACGGGCGGATGGGCGGCAGGCCGGCGGAAGGCCGTTGGGCGGCGTGCGGGCGGCGGGCGGGTGGGCATGGGATATCCCATGGGGTATCCACATGGGATATCCCATGGGATATCCTGTGGGACATCCCCTGGGATATGACGTGGGATATCCCATGGGATATCGGCACTTCCCATGTGATACCCGTGGGATATCGCATGGGATATCCCCATGGGATGTCGCATGGGATTTCCCATGGGCTATCCCAAGTGATGTACCATGGGTTGTTCCATGGGTCATCCCATGGGATATCTCATGGGATATCCCATGGGATGCCCCATGGGAAAGGATATCCCATGGGATATCCCATGGGATATCTTCATGGGGTATCGCATGGGATATCCCATGGGATATCCCATGGGATATCCCATGGGATACCCCATGGGCCATGGCATATCCCATGGGACATCCCATGGGATGTCCCATAGGATATCCCCATGGGATATCTTGTGGGATATCCCATGGGATATCCCATGGGATATCTTGTGGGATATCCCATGGGATATCCCACGCGAAATCCCATGGGGATATCCCATGGGATACCCCATGGGATATCTCATGGGATATCCGCATGGGATATCCGGTGGGGTATCCCATGGGACATCCCCCTGGAATATCCCACGGGATATCCCAGGGGATGTCCCATGGGATATCCCGTGGGATATCCCACGGGCCATGGGATATCCCCATGGAATATCCCATGGGTTATCCCATGGGAAATCCCATGGGATATCGGAGGCGTTGCTGACGACTTTTTGCTCTAAGGCAATGGGCATAGTTTCGCCTATCACTTCGATCTTATGATGCAGCCCGAACACATAAATTTGTCCCAAATATAAAAATCAAATGTATGTAGTTTAGCCCAGGCCGATCTTCTATGTTACATTTTTGCAAATTCAGTGCAGGTACTACGTACAAGGCCCTCGCTCCCACCATTAAGTGGCATGTCCAACGTAACCTCCTCAAATCCATTCATGAACTCTTAGAGAATCAGCAAACAAGTATGCTGGACATGGCTCGTTCTAGGCCACCCTGGTGATTGATTTGAGTCGGTCAATCTTCTGCCACAAGTCCCACGCACGGGCACTCCGCATCTCACAAGTAACTAAACTAGAAGCTGGGTCTTCTACACAGAGCTGGCATAAATTATGTTGCATACGCATACAGAGCAACAGAAACAATCACTTAACAAATCCAACCCATGGAAGACAGACACGAACCAAACATCCAAATGCATAAGGACGCACGCTTGTGTTCTCTCTCTTTGCGCAAGCCAGAAGAGAGAAAACAGGCATGCTTCCTTACGCATTTGGATTGTCGATTCCTGTCTGTTTTGCATGGGTTGGAGTTGTTAAGGGATTGTTTCTGTTGCTCCGTATGCGTATGCAGCATAATTTTATGCCAACTCTGTGTAGGAGACCCAGCTTCTAGTTTAGTTACTTGTGAGATGCGGAGTGCCCGTTGGTGGCACTTGTGGCAGAAGATTGACCGATTCAAATCAATCACCAG
>DASCNA010000306.1:0-2792 GCA_036011305.1 Victivallales bacterium | reverse complement strand
CAACTTCTGTTTCTGTAGTAGCTACTTCAATTGGCTTTACCTCAAATTGATTTTTTTTAAATCTTTTTTTCTTTTTCTTTTCTAAAGGTTCTTCTTCAACTACATCTTCTTCAACTTCTATATCTTCTTTGTCTTCTGTACTTTCAAGTATAGCGCCTTCTGGAAGCCAAGTATCAGTAGTTATTTCTTCTGCTTCAGTTACTACTTCAGCGCCTTCTGGTAACCAATTTTGTGAATCTTCTACTATCATATTATTTGAATAAATTTATTCTATATTGATGTCCTGCTTTATAAGCTTTTATTTGATCTTTAGTTCTTGTTTTTTCATCCCCCATTATAGCATGTTTAGAATTTAATATCATTTCAGAAGTTAATGTTTTCATTTTATCAACATAATCTGTATCTTTAGTCATTATTCTATCTAAATATTGCTCTGCTGATTCTTTTTTACCACCAACTTCCCAAACTTTCTCAACACTTCCTTTTCCATTTATAGCTTCAGTAATATTAGGATGTTTTTTAGCTAATTCTTTATTTCCAGTTATATAAGCATGAGTTGCTAATTGGCCAACATCTCTACCTGTATTAAATTCCCAATCCCCTAGTATATGCTGAACTTTATTATCAAGTGAACTAAATTCATCAGGTAGCATATGCATTTCTTTTGCTGCTTGAGGCATTACAACCCCTAAAAATACATTTATTGCCGCTTGTCCTTTAGCTTCTTTTTCATCCATCTTTGCAAATTGCGCACTTCCTTTCATTAATTTTTTTACTTCTGCATCATATGCTTTTCTTAATTTAGCTCCTTTAGTAGGATTTCCTTTACTATCTTTTGCATTAGCACTAGAACTAAACCCGTAATTAGATAAACCTGTTCCACTACTACTACCCATAACTCCTTCAAAATTTAAAATTCTTCTAATACCATCAGCTCCATCATCTTGTTTAGTCATAGATACTAATCTATTACTACGAGGTGTAATTTTTTTATTAACTGTATTTCCACTAGCATCTACAAATGACATTGTTATTTCTTCACCTGCTGTATAAGCTTTAACTTTTTTATCATCTCCTACAGTTTTTGACGTAAATGATACTACTTCATCTTTCTTTTCAGCATCTTTTTTCTCTTGAAATTTAGCAATTTCTTCTTCACTTAACTCTTCTCTTGGATTGCCTTCTGAATCTACACGAGGTGCTTTTTCCTCTTTTTCTTCTACTATTGCCTTATCATTAATATCTAACTTAACTTCTTCTTCAACTTCAAATTTAGGTTTTTTAATTGTTTCCACTTCTCCATTTGCAGTTTTCATGGTCATAGTTTCACCAGGTTTTAAACTATCAAATTTTGCTTGAACATTAACTTTATCTTCATCGGTTTCAATAGCCATTGCAGTAGCATCATCAACTCCCATTAAAGCAAGATCTGCTTCTTCAGCATCTTGATCATTTATTACTTTTGCCTCTTTTTCTTCATATAGATATTCATCTTCATAATCCATGATTAATCCATTAGAAACAACGCCTCTTTGAAAGTTTGCAGTAGGATTTGTTTTTCCTAAATTAGGATCTGATCCTATCCATGGACCAAATCCCGCTGTGCCATCTTTTTCATAAACAGCTATCATATCTTTCTCATCACCTTTTTCAAATTCACCTTGAAAATTCTTTTCCCAATTATCTCCATACCATGTCTTTAAAAGTCTTTCTTCTGTAGAAGTTAAATCCTTAACATCTTTACCTTTTATTTTATCTAATTTCTCAAGATTCTTTTTTAAAGATCTTGAATATAATGTTTTAGATATTGGAGAATTTAATGTACCTTCAAAATCGTACGCTGCTAATCTTTCACGTAATTTTTTATTTATTTCTGCTTGACCTTTAATTTCAACATCATCTTCACCTTCTTCACCTTTTATTACAAGTATTTCTTTATCTTTATCAAGCCCTACTGAAAGTCCATCTACATCATCACTGCCATTATGTATAATATCTATAACCGGTTTTGAATCTCCATGAGTTGGAAATATAGGAATTTTATTATTTTTATCTGTTTGACTTTTAACTAAAGCATTATTATATATTTTAGCTCCAGACCCTACATGCGTATATTCTCCTCCTTTATAATCTTTTGCATCTTTCATAATATCTTTATATTCTTCTGGATCTTCTTCTTTAAGTTTCTTTAAATCTTCTTCACTATATTTAGTATCTTCTATCTCCCAATATATTTGCCTACTTTTCGAATCATATTTACATTGAACATTTTTACCATCATTTTCTATAAATTCTTGACCAAATCTATTAAAATCTGGATTAGTATTATCAACATCTAAAGAATTAGCTTCTCCTTCAGCATGCCCCATAATGTCACGATATTGTTCTTTTAATACTTCTGATGCACCTAATCCTTGAGCTATTTGATTAGGTATTTGTTTCCAAAGTTCCATATTTTCAACACACTCATCTTCCATTGATCCAGCACATTTATAATATGCTTTTTTAATATCTTTAAGAACTTGAGCAGTACTTGAATTTTCACCTTCATCTAATAAACCAGATTGAGTCAATTTTTTATTAAAAGCTTTAACATCTTTGAATCTACGTTTTTTAAATGCTGCTTGTTGTTTAGCAACTGCGTTAGCATTTTCTACTCGTATCTTTGTTAATTCAGCAAATTCTTTGTCTAATCCAGCATTAAAGTCATCAATAGCTTTACCTCTTTGTAATAAACCTTGAGAATTTTGTATTATTTTTGGGGCTCTATAACTCATTTCTTAATTTTTATT
>DASCNA010000305.1:0-1715 GCA_036011305.1 Victivallales bacterium | reverse complement strand
CCGAAGTACACGAAAATATCTTTACATGACTTAATATGTTTATATTTGCATGGACCGTGGACACTATACATGGCTATACAGCATACCCCAAGCACCTGCACAGATAGACAGATAGACATCAACCACGCCGCCCCTCCCGATTCCATTCCAAAGCCAACCCAAGCCCATTCCTAGCCACGCCCCTCCTGTCCAGCCCAATCTAAACGTTGCCCATCCTCGCAGCCAGACCAAATACAATCCAATCCAATCCAATCCAAGTCAACCCCCAAATCAGCACCCATAAATTATTACAGGATCGTGCGCGCGAGATGCCATCTAACAACAGGACCAACCCAAAGGTAAACAGGACCAACCCTAAAGTAAACAGGACCATGCCAAAAGTAAACAGGACCAGGCCAAAAGTAAACAGGACCAGGCCAAAAATGAAGAGGACCAGGTCAAAAGTAAACAGTACTAGGCCAACAATAAACAAGGCCATGCCAAAAGTAAACAGAATCAGGCCAAAAGTAAACAGGACCAGCCCAAAAGTAAACAGGACCAGCCCAAAAATAAACAGGACCAGGCCAAAAGTAAACATGACCAGGCCAAAAGTAAGCAGGACCCGGCCAAAAGTAAACAGGACCAAGCCAAAGTAAACAGAATCAGGCCAAGTAAACAGGACCAGCCCAAAAGTAAACAGGGCCAACCCAAAAATAAACAGGACCAGGCCAACAATAAACAGGACCAGGCCCAAAGTAAACAGGACCAGGCCAAAAAGTAAACAGGGCCAGGTCAAAAGTAAACAGTACCAGGCCAACAGTAAACAGGACCAGGCCAAAAGTAAACAGGATCAGGCCAAAAGTAAGCAGGACCAGCGCAGAAGTAAACAGGACCAGGCCGAAAGTAAACAGGACCAGGCCAACAGTAAACAGGACCAGGCCGCAAGTAAACAGGACCAGCCAATTACTCTACCGGGGAACCCCACATGTGAAAACATGTATTTAATCTCTACATGAAGCACCTTCTGCAGATCCACTCTGGAGTTCATTTTGGGAGAGGGGTGAGCAAAAATGGAAAACATTAGCATATACAAACCTTGTCAGTTGTTCATTTTGCGAGAGGGGTGAGCAAAAAATAAAACATGAGCATATGCAAACCTTGTTTCGGTTAGCTAATTTTGCGAGAGGGTGAGCAACACATGAAAACATTAGCATATGCAAACCTTGTCAGTTGTTCATTTTGTGAGATGGGTGAACAAAGCAAACAAAAAAACACTAGCATATGCAAACCTTGTTTCAATTAGCTCATTTTGCGAGAGGGGTGCGCAAAAATGGAACACCTGAGCATATGTAAACCTTGTTTCAGTTAACTCATTTTGCGAGAGGGGTGAGCCAGACTACTTTGAAAACACAGTGGTAGACTACTGGTCAAAGTGAGCATCCCCAAACTGTTCTAACACTACCGCTGGGCCACTCTGGGAGAGCCAGGCTACTGTGAAAACGCAGAGATAGACACAGGGAGAGACACAAAAGATAATATTACAAACCATATGCTATGCTATGCTATAGTAAATGTTTTTTCGATGGGTCCATCAGCTTGCATAGGAAGGAATAGCCATTGTGCAGCATAATGCAGCCCGCCGCATAATGCAGCCCCTATGTAGCACAATGCTACCCCTGATGCAGCCCCTGTGCAGCATAATGCAGCCCCCGTGCAATGCTTCATGTTAAAAGTGG
>DASCNA010000304.1:0-3202 GCA_036011305.1 Victivallales bacterium | reverse complement strand
ATCGATGGGAATCGATGGGAACGCTTCCCCCGCAGTGCGGGGAACCGGCAGGCTCAGGCTGGGTGACTTGGGCTCGTAAATCGGAGTGAGGGGGTTCCCCGCACGGGGCTATTTCATCCGACCCAGTGCCACCAGGTCGGGAGTTAATTTGTACGGGGCAATTAATATAGGGCATTTATTTAATATGATATAGGGGCGTTTAATATACAATTAACTGAATATAACCAGAATCTCCGAAAAGCAATCAAATATCTACGAACGTCTTACCAAATCTTCGAAACATCTACGAAAACCTCACCAAAATACCGAAGTCCAACATTTCGGCATATTAGAAAATAGCGGGAAATAAGGGGCCAGCATGTGCAACACAAGAGAAAATAATGGGGAATAGCGGGAAATAGCTGCCTGTTTCCTTGTTGAGTGCTTGTTTCCTTGTTGAGTGCTTGTTTCCTTGTTTCCTCGTTGAGTGCTTGTTTCCTCGTCGGGTGCTTGTTTCCTTGTCGGGTGAAGTATGACGTGCGCGCACCCCCACCCGCTGCATCCCGACCCGGTCGCGCGACGACGACACGCGACGACGACACGGAACTATTCCCAGCCGCCGGACCCCTGCCCCATCGCGCCCAGGCATGAAATAACCCCGTGCGGGTAAACCCCTCACTCCGACCTGCCAAGATGGGAAAAAAACTCGCAATTGCGATACGCCGACTGTTTTCTTCACGCTCATGCCCTCCATGTTCATAATGAGTGCGCTGTGTCTTGGCCACCCATGTAAACAAGTCTTCAGCATCGCCTTTGATGTGGAATAAATGTCGCTGAAGAACTCTTGCCCTGTCTTGTTTTTTTTGTCAGCCGCTCCCGTCACCCTCATGTAGGCCTCCACGATTATGGCGAGAAGGAAGTTCAACATCAAGAAGAAGACGACGACGTTGAAGCTCAGAACGTAGATGGCGAAGAGGGAGTCCGTTAAGAAACCATCGGGCAAACCTCCGAGCATCATGTCGAACTGACTTTGCAAGACCAACACAGGTGTTGAGAACTCTGGGAGCTCTGACCCAAACTGCACAAGGGCCACCTCGCCGAAGGAGAAATAGACAAGGATCATTAAGATGAGGAAGTGCCACAAGTCGTCGGCCGCTTGGACTGCCGTGTCAACGAGGATAGCAATGCGAGGGTGGGCTCTGGTCGCGACAATAAGGCGGAGCATCACAAGAAGCATGGTGAAGTTTCGGAATGTGCTCATCGAGCGTTCACGCTTCAAGAGGTCCGTCAACCGATGGAAGCCGTCTTCGAACAGTAGCATCTTATCCTTGAATTCCACAGTGCTACTGGACCACGGTACGTCGGACAAGCTACCGAGAATTTCTTCAGTCGAGCTGCGCGAGGCCGCCACTTGCACACAACGGACGGTGATGTAGATGGCGACCATGCACGTGTTCACAACGTCGCTCACAATGATGACCCCTCTATGGCCTTTCAACCAATTGTTGTGCGCATCCATAGCGTTCAACACCAAGAGCAAGCACAACGCGCCCGCTGCGACCGCAAAGTTCGTGAGCTTGTCGTTCTCGATGGACTGGAAGTGCTGCATCGTATACGTCGATACTGCCAGTGTCGAAGACCGCGTCCACGATTACTTTGGTGGCCACCCCCGAGTCGGGTGCGAAGAGGATCAAGACCAACTGCACATCCTTCGTGCCGGTGTCGAGAAAGGAGGTCGTCGGGAGAGGAGTGGAATCCCTGACGATGAGACCAGCACTCGTGAGCGACATGAGGAGCTCGACAAACTGATCGTGGTCGTTCGGGGGCCTGCCGAAGAAACTGGGGGGCGCATGCATGGCGTCCTTGCACGCGAGCAGCTCCGTGGACTTCGTCTCCAAGCACACGTGTGGGTGCTTACAGAGGCCGGCGATGCTCACCTGGTTCCACAGCCTCTCGATGAGCTTCGTGCCGAAGTCATTCGGGCAAGTCTTCGTCGTCCCTATGCGCTTCTGCGCCAGCAACGGCGGGGCGAGCAGCACCGCAGGAGAATTGAAGAGAGACCTTTCGTACTCGAAGGTCGCGCCGAGGCGCGCACTGTCCGGCCGGCTCGGGCCAGCGAGTTGGTTCATCTGTGGCTTCTTTTCGTAATATGCCTTCTGCAACTCCTTGGGTGTCAAGAAGCGCGGCACTACGACGATAGGAGTCATCAAAATCTCTTCAGCAACAGAGATCCCTTGGATGAAAACGTCATGGTCTGAATTGAACGATGGTATGCATGGTTTATCATTCGGCCCTTGTTTCTCCTCGCTATAAATCGCATTGACCATCAGACCGAGGATGGTGGCTCCGCTGTCCGCCTGGGTAATCCAACCAGAAAAGTGTATCCATTCCCCTCGCACAAGTGGTTCATATGACGATACATCTGCGCTCCATGTGACTGGATCAGTGGCCTCGTCGCCACAAGAGCTAATGAAAGAGAAGTAGGGACCTCCGTCCAAGTCGTAATTTATTTGTAATTTGAGGGAGTTTGTTTTAACTACCGTCATCCTGACCCCCGGCGCGTGTGGAAGGTAGGTCCGAACAGCGGCCGATGACACCCGAAACGGTAGATCCGCTAGTGAATTCATAATGGCGCGTTTTAGGCATGACAAACAATGAAAATGAAAAATGTCATTCTAAAATGTCAATTTTACTGTGTTTTTGTTACTTTTCATGATATTGTGTTTTTTGCACCCCCGAAAAAAGCACCCCAAAAGTGATTCAAAAAGTGACCCTCAAACCACCCCCTTTTAGAGCCCCTTTGGGGACCCCGGCTCATGCTAAAAAGTGATTAAAAACGAGGGTCCGGGCAGCCCCCTAAAAGGCCCCCCTTTTGGACCTGCTCCAGGTTTTTTTTCAGGCGGAAATGTGTGAGTGTTGTCAAAAATCACCTGTCAGAAGGCCTGGGCTGGGACCCCAAAAAGGTACCGATTTGGACCCTGTTTGGAGATTGGGCCGGACCCCCCAAATCCTTTAAAACGGATTGTTTGACCCCCCAAAAAAGACACCAAAAAAGAGTGACAAAATCGACCCCAAAAAGGAGAGCTTTTAGGGGCCGTCAGCGGGACCCCGTTTTCACCAAACAATCTAAAAATAAATGCCCGCGGGGCCCAGGCCCGGCCCTGGGCCCGGCCCAGGCCAGCCCGGGGGGGCGGGGCCTCGGCCAAGACCCTCCCCCCCAAGA
>DASCNA010000303.1:0-5313 GCA_036011305.1 Victivallales bacterium | reverse complement strand
CTTTAACAGAAAGTCGTCAAACCATAGAGGAAAATTGTTCTATCGGCTCGTACAACAAGCTTTGGCCTCACCTCCAAGCCCACTTAAAACAATAACAAAGAATCAAATAAAACAGGAGGAGCGAAGCAGATAAGCAGTTTAAATAAACTCCCCGTGCGATAAAGTGATTCTTTGAAAAGAGTTGTATTTCATGATGTGCACTCGACAGTGGTTTTTTATTTTTCGCAAAACCCAATTCTCCTCATTGTTGATATACCAGTATGTTTACCTCAGCAACTTGATGTAATTTGATGGAGACATATGGGTCGAAAACTGCGGGAGAGCAACGAAAGACTTAAAACAAACCCACACAACAAAAGATAGTCTTACATACTTGGGAAGTAAAATTAGGGAAACGGATGTAGATTGATTTACAGAAAGACCTTCAAGGAAAGGATTACGGAACTAATCCATGCAATTGCCAAACTTTTTGAAAGTATATTTTGGATGCTAAAAAAATGTCCTGTGCTTTACTTCCAGCCACAAGACATTGTAAGCAATCGGAGAACAATCTGATTAGTTGAGATCTTCTATCTTAACGGTACTTCCCAAAAACCTTTACTATGAATTTACTCCTTTGTGTATTGGCGTTTGTTAATGCTATACCGTATGCTTCCTCATCTTTGTCACATTTTTTAACCAGCCCTACATCTTTGCAAACACAAATTCGGTCATTTGCTATGATTACACCATTTTTCATGGAGGCCAAAGCAGTAAATTCATCTTGCTTTTCGTTCGGTTGCGCTTTGTTAGCTGTCACGTAAGGTACATTGGTGCAAAATCCTTCGATTTTCTCAAAGGGGGAACCGGTGCAAAGCACCCATTTCCCATCATCATTTTCGCAAATCAAGCTACCGATTTCCACCCCTTCAATATGGCGCAATGCATTTAGTTCTGCAATGATATTGTCAATGGATTCACTTGGAATGGCATTACTTTCTATTTGTTGGCTATGCCCAACGGTGACTGTTAAAATCAAGAAGGTTCCCGACAACATCAAGTGCCATGTAAATTTTACGATGAAATTTATAATTGTTTTCATTTTGTGAAATGTTTTTATGGGTTATCAATTTACTCGTTAATCTCGCAAACTTGCATAAATACTTCGTTGATGTGCGTATTTGTGCCGCCATCACTTTGGTATAACTGCAATCTGTACGTATGAGAACCTGCGCTGGGGTTTAAGTCCAACACTGTAATACACCACGTCCAGTGACCTGATTCTTCCACTATATTGTACGCACTCATAACTCCTCCTCCTAAGTTTACGCTTCCGTCTCTCATTATTCTGAAGCCCACATAATCGGCATAAACCCACGGGTGGACAGTGCACGCTACGAAGACATCATTTGATCCTCCGTGAGTTGTCAAGGTAACCGAAGCATTTGCGTTGACCCACGCACCGTTTGATCCCGTTGCCCACTGTGTATATGAAGAATACCTGTGTGTAATTTGGTCTATGGGTCCTGCTGGTCCTTGTGCACCATTGTTGCCTGCCGGTCCCTGCGGCCCTGCCGGTCCCTGCGACCCTGCCGGTCCCTGCGACCCTGCCGGTCCCTGTGACCCTGCCGGTCCCTGCGACCCTGCCGGTCCCTGCGACCCTGCCGGTCCCTGTGGCCCAACCGGTCCCTGTGGCCCAACCGGTCCCTGCGGCCCTGCGGCACCGTCATTTCCGGGAATGCCTTGCAAGCCTGGTGGCCCTTGTGGCCCCATTGGGCCCTGTGGACCCTGTGCGCCTACCGGACCAACTGCTCCGGTAGCTCCTGCTGCCCCTGGAACTCCAGGTAGGCCTTGTGGCCCCTGAACACCTACAGGTCCTTGTGGCCCTTGCGAACCAATCGGACCTGTCGGCCCTTGAGCACCTTGGTTTCCCTGCGCTCCTTGTGGACCTGCCGGTCCTTGCGCTCCTTGGTTGCCCTGTGCTCCTTGTGAACCTGTCGGTCCTTGAATCCCTTGGTTGCCCTGTGGTCCTTGTGAACCTGTCGGTCCTTGAACCCCTTGGTTGCCCTGTGGTCCTTGTGAACCTGTCGGTCCTTGAATCCCTTGGTTGCCCTGTGGTCCTTGTGAACCTGTCGGTCCTTGAACCCCTTGGTTACCCTGTGGTCCCTGAGCACCATTTGGTCCTGTTGCACCTGTAGCTCCTGCCGGTCCTATCGCACCTGTCAAACCTTGCGGTCCTTGAACACCAACTGGTCCCTGGGGTCCGGTTGGCCCGGCAACTCCCGGAATTCCAGGGTTACCTTGCGGCCCAATTGGTCCTTGAACTCCCTGGATTCCTTGTGGTCCTGGTGCCCCGGTTGCCCCGGTTGCTCCGGTAGGCCCGATACTAGTTGGAACACTAACCGAATTTCCACTGGAAATTGTCAAGGTGGTTCCCGAAATGCTCAAGTTTTGAAGTTCATTCGTGGCATTAGCATCTGCGTCATCAACAAGATCGGTGAACGAAGCTTGCAAATCCGGGAATGTTCCTGTTCTCGTGATAGTGACGGTTTTGCTGGCTGAACCTGAAATTGTCAAACCATCAGCAAGGTCGTCATCAATCAGCAGGTTTGGATCGACCCAACCGGCCCGGCCCAAATTATCTCCAGCAATCACGTGTCCTTGGTTGGGATTGAAAGTCAAGGTAAATCCCATGGTTTTAATAGTTCCATCCACCTGCAATTTATCTGTTGGTCCAGTTGTCCCGATACCCACATTTCCATTGGGTTGTATGTGAAAGATTCCATCCTGGGCCTGTGTCAGGCCGATATGAAAATCTGAATTACTACTTGTGCTCAAGTTACGGACACCCATATACCATTCTTCGCTTTGTCCTTCAATTTTCACGAACTCATCAGTTCCATCGTAAGTAGAGCCTGATCCGCCCACAACAACATCACCTGCAACATGCAATGGTTGAGTCGGTGACGATGTACCAATGCCAACAGCGCTTCCGGTGTTGATCAAATTTCCATCAGCCACCCAAGTTGTTCCGTTGTGTCGTAATGTCTGATCCAATGTACCTGCCTGCAATGGTCCTGTCGGTCCGGTAACTCCCTGAATTCCCTGAGAGCCTTGTGGCCCTGTTGATCCTTGAACTCCTTGCGGACCAGCGGGTCCACTGTTTCCTTGCTGTCCTTGAATTCCCTGTTGCCCTTGCGCTCCGGTGGGGCCGGATGGACCCATTGGTCCCTGAGCACCAGCATTGCCTTGCTGTCCCTGGGGACCTGTTGGTCCCGCTGGTCCTTGATTGCCTGGAATTCCCTGAACTCCCGGTGGTCCTTGCAAGCCTTGCGGACCGGCTTGTCCAATCGCACCTTGTGCTCCAGTAGGTCCTGTCGCTCCGGTAGATCCTTGTGGTCCTAGTAGTCCTTGTGGGCCAACCGGTCCAATTGGACCTTGTATTCCCTGTGCACCCGTTGGTCCTGCCGCTCCGGTAGGTCCTGGGATACCTTGTATTCCTTGAGGACCCGGTACTCCCTGTGTTCCTTGCCATCCACTTGGTCCTTGTGGACCAGTCGGACCTGCTGGTCCCTGTGAGCCTATCGCTCCTTGTGGTCCGGTAGGGCCTGCGTTTCCTGCAATACCCTGGATACCTTGTGCACCTTGCGCGCCAGAAGGACCTTGAATACCTTGAAGACCCTGGGCTCCGGTTGGACCTGTAACACCCTGTGCTCCGGTTGGGCCCTGTGCTCCGGTAGGACCTTGAGGACCAACATTACCCTGGACACCCTGAATTCCTTGTGCACCCGTTGCACCCTGCAGACCTTGTAATCCCTGGGCACCTTGAGGGCCAGTGGCGCCTTGCACACCTGCCAAACCCTGAATACCCTGAGGTCCGGTTGGCCCGGCTGGGCCAACATTACCCTGAGATCCGGTGGGTCCCTGAATACCCTGCGGACCCTGAAATCCCTGTGGGCCTGGAGGACCGAATGGTCCTAGTGGACCGGTAGGTCCCTGTTGACCAGCTATACCTTGTATGCCTTGTAATCCTATGGGGCCTTGCGAGCCTGTTGGACCTGTTGGGCCTGCACTTCCGGGAACTCCCTGCGCACCAGTGGCACCGGTTGGTCCCTGGGGTCCAGCAGAACCCTGTGCTCCAGTTGGACCTTGTTGCCCCAGGTTTCCTTGTATTCCCTGCGGGCCGGTTGGCCCCTGAGATCCTGCCACGCCTTGCTGACCTTGCTGGCCTGTGGGTCCTTGTTGACCTTGTACACCTTGTGAACCAGTTGGTCCCTGAGGGCCAACATTACCCTGAACACCTTGCGCACCTTGTGGGCCTGTTGCTCCCTGAACGCCCTGCAATCCCTGTGCTCCGGTAGAACCTTGCAGCCCCTGAATACCATTTGCACCAGTTGGTCCTTGTGGACCTTGTAGTCCTTGAGCACCTGTTGCTCCCTGTACACCCTGAACTCCGGCTTGTCCTTGCGATCCTGTAGGTCCCTGAATTCCAGCCTGTCCCTGTGCACCGGTTGGCCCCATTAAGCCTTGTGCGCCTGTTAGTCCCTGGATACCCTGATTACCTTGTAATCCCTGTGTACCTTGAGGACCTGAGGGTCCGGCAACTCCCTGAGCACCAGCTACGCCAGTTGGCCCGGCTACACCTTGTGCGCCTTGTGCGCCCTGTATGCCTTGTGCACCGGTTGGACCTTGTAAGCCCTGAGCACCCTGAGCTCCGGTTGGGCCTTGTGCGCCTTGTACTCCTTGCGTACCCTGTGGGCCGGTAGCACCAGTAGGGCCGGCAATGAGCGGCAAGCTGACACTATTTCCACCGGTGATACTTAAGGTAGTACCAATAAGGCTGAGTGATTGATTATCTGTATTGTCGAGGAACGGGGTCAAATCAATAACACTTCCTGATCCGGTGAGGCCCAATTGTCCTCCGAAAATTATCAGTTGTTGCAACTCGTTGCTTGGGTCGTTATCCGGATCGTTGGTCAGTGAGTGCCACACACTGCCATCATAAGCCTTGAAATCGGTGCCATCGAATCTGATGGAACCTGCATTGGAAGTAGTCGTGTTACCCAGACGCAGAGCTCCGTTTGTTTCGAGGCTTTCGGTTGCTGAACTTACACCTATTCCCAAGCTACCGGCAACAAGTGTATTACCTGTGTTGGCATGAATACTTAAAACTTCGGATTGCGTACCATCGAGAAATTGATATCGTCCCATAGTAGAACTGTAGAACAACCCATAATTCTGGTTGGGCGCATAACGGAATGCATAGCTATTTGGACCAACCAGGTAATCAGAATTTCCAAAGAAAAACAAGTCTCCATCCGAGTTCAATTGTGC
>DASCNA010000302.1:0-3100 GCA_036011305.1 Victivallales bacterium | reverse complement strand
GCTCGTACTTGTACTTTTACTTGTACTTGCACTCGTACTCGTTCTCGTACTTGTACTTGCGCTCGCACTCGTACTTGTACTCGTACTTGTACTTGTACTTGTACTTGTACGTGTACTTGTACTCGTACTCGCACATGTCACGGTTGAGTGATCCCCCCCCCTGGTGAGACTATGGCTGGGCAATCACAGCAGGAAACAGTGACAGGCGCCGGACAGAGGTGGTTAAAGCTTGGCCGCTATTCGAGGAGTTCTTGAACACTGCTGTCGGCAGGCGAGCTGCTGAAGACGCGCTCACAACAGTGAGTTGCACCAAAGTGACAGCGCACAATGTAGTGGGGTGCAAGTCTGCAAGTTCGGAGGTTTTGCCATTGGCGAGGCGGGTCACACATTTTGTCAAATTTCTTCTGACATGGCATTGCGCGAAACACGGCCAGGACGTCAGGAGGCAGAAAAGCGTGCAGAGCGAGAACGCGACGTCTGGGTCATCACCTTCAGCAACTTGCTTGGTATCACCGTGTTGTCCTGGAGCTCACGGTTGATCCTCAGCGGCGGAAGCGCGAACGTCAGCGTGGCGGTATACAGTGGGTGTTTCTTGAGGATGCAGTGGTTATCCGGGCCGTGAGGTTGAAGATCAACGCTCCACCCAAAGTCGGTGAGCCACGTTTTCATTCATGGGATCCAAAACTGGAAGCAATTCCGCCCGGCCGGAGTGCGTTGGAGGCGATTGGTAACCCACGGCGATCGACATGGTCACAGGATTGTGGGGATCCTGATGATGAGGAGGAGGATAGGGAAGACAAGGAGGAAGCCAGCAGGACGCACAAAGATTACGAGAAATTGGAACGCGACGTCTGGGTCATCACCTTCAGCAACTTGCTGGGTATGAAAACTGAAGTGTTTGCCTTCGTCCGCGTACGTGCCGATAACCTCACGACCACGACCAATCCCAAGCTTCTTGCAAATTGTCAAACAGCTTCATGACCCCAGCGCGAGACCCCAAACAGGGTTTTAAGAATAACATTCATAGTGGAAACCTGGCTGTGTAACCTTCATTGCGGAATCTTGGCTGTGGAATCTTGGCTGTGGAATCTTGGCTCTGGAATCTTGACTGTGGAATCATGGCTGCGGAATCATTGCTGTGGAATCCTGGCTGTGGAATCCTGGCTGTGGAATCATTGCTGTGAAATCATTGCTGTGGAATCGTTGCCGTGGAATCATTGCTGAGGAATCATTGCTGTGGAATCCTGGCTGTGGAATCATTGCTATGGAATCATTGCTGTGGAATCATTGCTGTGGAATCATTGCTGTGGAATCGTTGCTGTGGAACCCTTCAGCCAAGCTTGCATGTAGGATTTCTTACTATCGAGAAGATGAATCGTATAGGGTCGCGCGGGGAGCCGGTTCCCGCTTAGCATTTTCGAAACTAAGCGTGGATATGAAGTTGATCTAGAAAACTCTTGCTGCGCTTTGAGCCGCACTCTCAGCACTCAGGTGGCGGGTAGACAGGGTGACCCTGGGGCTGAGACAAATTTGAAGGAGGCTGAAGCCCTTGCGCGTAGAGCTTTAACTCTGCGGGAGCAGCGCCTCGGAAAGTTCGAACCCTCCTTGAGCGCACCCTTGCCGGAATTGGCGCTTGTGAGGCGCTTGCAAGGTGACCACGAGGAGTCCGAACACTGCTTCACGAGAGCAGTGGCTCTCGCAGAACTCCTGGGTATGCACCACCCTTTTGTCGCCATGCCAATATCACTCATGACTTACAATTGCGATGCAGAGGAGGAGGAGGGCTTGCGTCGTGCCGCCTTGATTTTTGAGCGAAAGTACAATGGAAGATGTCATCTGGAACTGTGCTGTGCTTACGGGAACCTGGCAACGTCGGCTGCAAATCAACCATAACCTCCCCCCGCCCCCCCCGCTGAATATTGCCTCAGAATGCCTCGGACGCCCCAGAATGCTTCAGAATGCTTCAGAATGCTTCAGAAGCCTCAGAATGCCTCAGAGTGATTCAGAATGTATCAGAATACCTCAGAATACGCTTCGGAATGCGTCAGAATGCTTCAGAATGCGACAGAATGCGTTGGAATGCTTCAGAATGCTTCCGGATGCCTCGGAATGCTTCGGAAGGCCGCCGAATGCCCCAGAATGCTTCAACACGGCTCAGAATGCATCAGAATGTTGTATGTGATGATATCTAGCAATATCCGGTAATATCTGAGAATATCTAATAATATCTCGTAATATCTATCAGTATCTAATGATATTTAGTAATATCTAATAATATCATGTAATAGCTGGCAATATCTAGTAATATCGAGCAATATCCAATAATATCTTGTAGTATCCAGTAATACCTATAAGACCAGCCTGCGGCTGATAAGGAGGTTGAGGGGAGGGGGCGGGACCAACGGCACCGATGGGACCAACGGCACCGGGGGACCAGAAGCCACGAAAATCGATGCAAAACCTACCAGAACACATCAGGACTCTCCAGAGCTTATTTAGCAGGCATCACAGATGCCCTACGCATTCGCAGAACGACTTTTCATTCCATTTGACCAACATTTGGTTTAACAAGAACAGTGGGAAAATCGGTGCCGGAGGAGATCTTGAGTTCCCCCAGCCCGGGGGGGTGGAGAATCGCTCTCTAACGTGCACACGCAGCTTCGCTCGCTCGCACGCACGCTCGCACGCACGAACGAAACGAAGCCGATTTCACGGTTACGGGGGCTACGCTTTTTCCCCTCAACCTCCGATCTAGTAATGTTCGTACTAGCTTGTAATATCTAGTAGTATCTAATAGAATCCAGGAATATCTAATAGGAATGCTATTTGATTACTAGATACTAGATTACGTATCTAGTAGGGACGTTTTCTATAATGGCTTCAGGGCACGCTTTCATAATGGTTTCAGGGCACGCTTGTCTCTGGAGGTTTCAGGGCACGCTGTACTCTTGGTGTTGTGCTGTTTTTCTTGCGTGCGTGCGTGAATGTGTGAATGTTTGAATGTGTATGTGTGAATGTGTGAATGTTTGTGTGCGCGTGTGTGTGTATGTGTGTGTGCACGCGTGCGTGTGTGTGTCAACTTGACGAGGTTTCAATGTTT
>DASCNA010000301.1:0-1843 GCA_036011305.1 Victivallales bacterium | reverse complement strand
GTAAATATGTGTATATATATATACACACACTTATTTATACACAGGTGGGGAAGACTCTGCAAGAGGCGGTGAGGGGACATCGGCAAAGCTCGGCGAGTAGAGCCTGAGCCTGCGGACAGGAGTTCCTGCGGAAAAAAATAATGGCAGCAAGGTCGGAGGCTGAAGTCTGTCTATCAGTCATGCGATTAGATCTTCGACGCAGCCTTCTCTCTCACTCTCTCTCTCTTTATATATATATATATACACCTATAAGTATATATAATTACCCTGCTTCAGAAAACCCGAGCCTTAAGAAAATTGAATGGAGAAGGTGTTGAAGATTAACGAACACACTGAACTATTCCACAGCCAGGATTCCACAGCAATGATTCCACTGCAATGATTCCACAGCACTGAATCCACAGCAATGATTCCACAGCCAGGATTCCACAGCAATGATTCCACAACAATGATTCCACAACAATGATTCCACAGCAATGATTCCACAGCAATGATTCCACAACAATGATTCCACAGCAATGATCCCCACAACAATGATTCCACAGCAATGATTCCAGAGCAATGATTCCACAGCTATGATTCCACAGCTTTTAACAAATAAAAACCTGTTTGGGTCTCGCGCTGGTGTCATTTTTTTTCGATAAGCTAAGTTTTCATTTTTGTGGTGCCTCACACAGAACATGATTGCGGAGCCTCGCAACGTGATTGTGGTGCCTCAGAACATGATTGCGGTGTCTCAGAAAACTGACTCCAGTGCAATGAGTTTGAAAAGTTGGACGCCGTTTCCATTGCGGTGCCTCAGAACATGATTGCGGTGCCTCGCCTCAGAACATGATTGCGGTGCCTCAGAAAATTGAATCCAGTGCAATGAGTTTGAAAAGTGGGACGCCTTCATTCTTCCCGACGGCCGCCTCCTCTTTCGGTGCATGTGCGGCGGCGTTTCTTCGACGCCGGAACCGCCGCCGCCCGCCATTGATCAACCATGAGGCGGGGGGGGGGAGGGCACCTCACATCTTATAAATTAAGTTAAGGGCGTCCACGCGCACACACACACACACATGCACACACACACACGCACACGCACACACACACAAACAATAGATGTTGGGCTTGTGATAGATTCGGAGTTATAGGTGCAAGCTCCAATCTCCCTAGGAGAATTTAATAATTATTGGTGCGATGTGACAACGCATACAACAACTTACAGACTCTAGTTTAATTAGACTGAGGAAGCACCAAAGCCTCTGTGGCTCAGAAGCATGCTCGAACAGCTTGCTCAGAAGCAACCCTCAAAACAAAGGCTTCGATGTGTTTATTGCATAATCAATTGGAATTCTCCCCCCCATGCAGCAAATTATAGAAGATCTACATTCATATGATTCCAGCTCGAGCATATGGACCGCCCCCGCCGCCGGTCGCGCGCTCGCTCGCGGCCCCGCCACGACCGCCCCCCCCGATCGCGGACCCGCCGCCGCAGACGCTCGCCGACACCGCCGCCGTCGCCATCGACGGCGCCGACCCCACCGCCGCAAGACGAGCCGCGAGACGAGCTCTACGTTTGCTGGAGGTGCGACGGCACACTCGGCCGCCTCTGGCGAGATGAAACCGGTTGGCGCTTCATCTGCATCTGCGGAGCTCGTTGTCGAGCACGTTGTCGAACATGAGGCAGGGATGCATTGAGAACATGATTGTATTTGTTGGTGCTACAGTTTGAACATTTGACAGTTTGAAGGTTTGGAAGTTTTGTAGGTTTGGAAGTTTGAAATCGCAAGTGACGACGTGTGGGAGTCCCTTCGTCACTTTTCCACCTTGCCAGTATCTGTCTTCTGTATTGATACCCCCC
>DASCNA010000300.1:0-7071 GCA_036011305.1 Victivallales bacterium | reverse complement strand
ATATATGTGTGTGTGTGTGTAGGATACAATGGCACCGCGCAATGTGGTGTCTATCTCTCTCTCCCCCCCCTCTCTCTCTGTCGCGAATGTTGTCCTTTCGGGAAATGTAATATCTTATTAAGAACTGCGGGTCAATCATGTCCATATAACATAACGGCCGCTGGTGCGGTTGATCGGGAGTTTTTGTATATATATATAGAGAGAGAGAGAGAGAGAGAGAGCCTCCCAGAGCTCTCCCAGGGCCTCCCAGAGCTCCGCCAGAGCCTCCCAGAGCTGACCCAGACCTCCACAGCCTCCGAGGGCCGCCGCGCCTGCGTTGTCGCCGCTGTTGTTGATGCATCTTGGCAGGGCTCTGATTTAAAGGCAGGGGAAATGGGCAGATCCATGGGAAAATCGACAGGGCCAGAGCATAGTAGGTTTTCTTTGATGTTTTTACCCTACATAATTTCGGAGTTTTGGGATTGTTCATTTTGTGGCCGCTTGGGAGCCTCTAGATGTGTGCAAAACATATGTGGCGGCTCCACTAAATAATTCCCTTCGTAGGGGAGTGACAACTTCATTTGTTGACTTTCTAGCGTTTCCTGACCTTCCCAACTTGACCCACATCCTCCAACTTGGGATCAACAAAAATACAATACCATCGCGCACCATCTTTGAGCCTGACGCATCCAGAAAGTTGCGCATCGAAATGATGTACCAGAAAATAATTAAGATTTTTATTTAAGGTCAAATCGTGACGAACACGTTGTGAAACACTTAAACGTCAACAGATGTGCCAACATGATACACAAATATATATATATATATATTCCTTACTGCGGGTTGTTGCCGTCGACCCTAATTTACCCTAGCCATGCAGAGCACATCCGTATTCCTGCTTGCTCGTGCAAGGGGCCCACAGCTGGGCCCTTAGGTTCCTTCACACCCTGGCCAACCGATCCTGCTGGTCTCACCGGACTGCCAGGACTGCAGGATCCGAGCTTCCAATGTTCTAATAGGGCCCAGAGCTGGGCCCTTAGTTCCCTTAACACCCTGGCCAGCCATTCCGCAGACCCCTGTGCTGGAGGGGTCGGCGGCAGAGGGGGTAGCCTGCAAACCTGACTCCGAGGTGGAACGGAAAGCACAAAGGGGTCGGCGGCATGGGCGGAGCCCTTTATAATTACCTGCCGCCGATGAAGTTTTTGTCAGACAATACACATGTTTTTGTGCCACTTGCCTTGCTGTCACAACTTGTAGGTTCTAACCGTGAGATGTCCTCTGCTGCTATCACCGAACCACAACATAGCAAAAATGAGGAGACCAGTTACTCGCGCCCTCCCCACCTGCGGCGATATTCAAGCATCCATTGAATGGCACCACCGGGAATTCTTGGAATTGCTTGATGAGCTGTACCTCCATGGCGCCACTGCTGTCCTCGATGTCTTTCTTGCTTTTCAACGCCGCGTAGAGGAGGTACATCTTCGAAAACGTGCCCTCGTATGCGCAGTCTCGCCTATACCATCTCCAATGAGGGTCTCCTGTGATTCCGATCTTGAACTCACAATGGCCCTCAAAGCGGTTGCGGATGAAATTGGTAGCTGCAATGAGATTTGATTTGAAGTCTCGGGGAGCGTCATAAATGAACTCGTTGCTGCACCATGGTTCGGCCACGCAGCGCGCAAGCGCTCGCTCCACAGCCTCGTCAAACTTCGGGTCGATGGACCAATGTAGCGTAGGTGTGTCAAGTTGAGGCTCTTGAGAATCATTCTCATTCGGATTTTCATTGATCGTTGCATCTGGGTCGTAAGTATCTAGACTAGCCTGGCTTGGTAAGGGAGGTGGGTTGAAGTAGTGAAAAATGAGATCTTCCTGCGAGGCTGAGACCGAAGAGCAGGATGATGGCATTGGTGGGCGCGGAACCTTCACACTGGGATCCACAGGATCGACAGATAGCGAAGAGCTGGATGATGGCATTGGTGGTCGCCGAACCTTCGGACTGGAATCCGCAGATAGCCAAGAGCTGGATGATTCTGTTTTTTCCTTTGGTGGGCACAGAACCTTCTGACTGGAAGCCACTGTTAGCAAAGAGCTGGATGATGGCATTGGTGGACGCAGAACCTCCAGACTGGAATCCACACTTAGCAGAGAGCTGGATGTTTTTCGCATTTTGGATGGGCATCGAACCTCCGGACTGGAATCCACACTTAGCGGAGAGCTGGATGTTTTTCGCATTTTCGCGGGTGGGCGCGGAACCTCCGGACTGGAATCGACTGCTGCTAGCAAAGAGCTGGATGATGGCGCTGGTGGGCTAGGGACCTTCAGACTGGAACCCACAGATAGCGAAGAGTTGGATGTTTTTCGCCTTTTCGCGGGCGGGCACGGAACCTCCGGACTGGAATCAAGTGCTGCTGGCAACGAGCTGAATGATGGCGTGGGTGGGCGCGGAGCCTTCAGACTGGAATCCACAGATAGCAAAGAGCTGGATGATGGCGCAGGTGTGCACGGAACCTTCAGACTGGAATCCGCACATGGGGGCGAGCTGGGTGATGGCACTGGTGGGGGCGGAGCCTCCGGCTGGGCGTCGCCCTCGTCGTCAGAAAGAAGCTCTCTGACACGCTCCAGAAAGCTCGGTCGACAATCTGTTGCTCCACTCGGTCGACAATCTGTCGCTCCAGAAAGCTCGGTCGACAATCTGTTGCTCCGGTGGGGGCGCTTCTGCTCGGTTTTATCGGTGGGTTCACCGTGCTCCCAGATGATGAGGTCAGAGACGGCCCACCGATTCATGATGCAATGGAAGGGTGGCAGACAAGTAGCAAGACACTGACATTTGAGAAACATGGATATGCACCCTCTGATTTCAACTCTAATCTGGATGGCTGAAGCCCAAACCGACGTGTTCTGGAAGATCGGTCCGAAAAAGCATGCCGGGACTTGTGGCAGCCAAGCAAGGAGCCGGCACGAAAAATAAACGAAACTCGCTGGACGCAACAGAAAAAAACGAACCCGAAACGAAGTTTGACGCCGGGTGGTTGCTTAACCCTTGTTTCGGCCTTCCCTTGGATCTCACCAGCGTGAACCTGCATGGCTCCTTGAAGATTCCCTTGGCCAATTTGCGCAACACGGCACGGCACGGCACGGCACGGCACGACACGGCACGGCACGGCACGGCACGGCACGGCAAAAAGCCGCCCGGCCGTCGCCCGCCGGCGGAATTTTGGCTGTCGAAATTTGTATTGCCGCAGGGCCATTGAAATTCGTGTCGCTGCAAGTCATTGGAATTTGTATTGCCGCATAGCCGTCAGAATTTGGGCCTTCAGAATTTGCGTTCCTGTGGGACCATCAGAATGTGTATCGCCGTGGGGCCGCCAGAATTCTGGCTGTCGGAATTTGTGATGCCGTGGGGCCATCAGAATTTGCAATGCTGTGGGGCCGTCGCAATTTGGGCTGTCGGAATTGGTGTTGCCGCTTAGATTTAGATTTAACTAAAGGCACGCACCTGACACATGAGCAAGGTTCGGAATACCGGAACTCACACACAAGGTCGGGCTTCTTAATGCACGCGCATGCCCATGCACAGACGATTATATTTTCCAAGGCACTGACTTTTTTAAGTTCGGCAATCTGCATCTGGCAAATCTGCAGTGGAAGCAAGTGGGGAAAACCACAGCTTGCAACCCAAGTGGGGAAGACCACCACTCGCCATACCAAGCAATACGACCTCCCTCATCCTCAATGTGCAAGTGCTCACCCCATCGAGCGTGGCCACCTGGGTGCTCCTATTTGGGCCGAATTGCGGCCGTGCGAGGTGGGGTCGGATGTTTAGGTGAAAGACTTCAAGCCTTACATTGGGGATGTCTGCTACATTGTGAAAAATAGAGAGTTCAACAAATACATTAAAAATACGATTTAGGGATTTTTCGGAAGTCCTCCCAGAAATGCCAGAAACATACTTGAAAAATATGCCCAGGGGTACCTTCCGCAATCTGAGGTAGTAAAAACACATAAAACAAATAATTCAAAAACGATCCCAGGGAAATCGAAGTATTACTTTGTACACAAAATCGAGAGCCCGAAGGGGGTGGCATTCCCCTTTGGGGGTGGCCGAAGGCCGTCCCACTGGTTTGAATGAAAATATTATTTGAATAATCCAGGGTTTCATTTTGGAATAGTTGTTCAGTATTTGTGGACAATCTCAGATTGCGCAAGGTATCCCTGGGAGTATTTTCGGAATATGTTTCACATATTTCTTGCAAGGCTCCAGAAAAGTCACCAAATAATAATCTTAGAATATGTTTGAATATTCCTCATTTCGCGCAAGTGCAGCAGATATCCCCAATGTATCCCCAATGTAATTCAAGCCCGCCCGACAAAGGCACACTTGCCACCCAGCAAAACTTAACTTGTCCCCCCGCAAAAAAAAAACAAATCTGCCGCTCGATAAACACACACATGCCCTGCCCTCGTTTGTGACCAATTTGCCGCCCTGCAAGGTGGGGTCGGAAGTTTAGGTGAAAGCCTTCAAGCCCGCCCGGCAAAGGCACATTTGTCACCCGACAAAGCTTAATTTGCCACCCGGCAAGAAAACGCATCTGCCGCTCGATAAACACACATATCCTGGCCTTTTTTGTGAAGAATTCGCTGTCCTGCAAAGTGGGGTCGGAAGTTTAGGTGAAAGACTGCAGGCCCGCCCGACAAGGGCATTTTTGTCACCCGACAAAACTAAATTTACCACCCGACAAAGCACGGCCGCCCCACAAAAGGCACACTGGGGAAAAAACAGAACACCCATGCCTCAGCCCGAGTCGTCATCGTCACTATCTGAGTCGTCATCGTCACTATCTGCACGCAAGAGTTTGTTTCTTTCTGCTTTCCAAACACGCCCAGCTTCGGACTCCAACCAAGACTTCTTCGTTGCCTGCACCACACTGCGAGTGGCACCCTTCTGGCGCCTGTGTAAGTGCTTCACCTGAATGGACTTGGGGCAAGAATGTGGGACAAGCAGCCTTGACATTACCCATTCTAGTGAGAGCTAAGGTTCAGGTACATTCACATAGAGATTCCTAACATGGGGCGCCCCTCTCTGCAGTCAAACTTGCTTGAAAACTAAGCCCAGCGCGAGGCACCACACAGTTGTATTTTCTGGAAAAGAAAGCTAGAAGGGCTCTTGGGGGCAATCTGGGATCTCGGGGCCCCTGGGCTTGGAGTGAAAATGTGGCAATGGCCAAATGCTCTTATGAACAAGGCAACCGCTTCGTCTGCGTAGCAGCATGCAGACCCTCACCACGTACCATGCCTGCGCATGCCTGTGAGATGGGCGACTTGCGTGGGGGACCACTTGGCTGGCCTATGGAAGTCTTGCTTAGCGCCAGCACCCCTGCAGCCGAAAGCTGTTTAGGAATATACGAGGTAACGGGCAGACAGGCAGTCTTGGGTTTCTACATCAATCGGCATGGCAATCCCCCTTGGGATTCCCGGGCGAAGACCATGCGAATCAGGGATGTCACAAAATCCTTCCCAGGCCACAGGTCTTGCTGCAGCCTCGCCAGGGGGGCAACTCCCTGCCGGCGCTGGGAGCAACAAAGGCCAATTAAAAGGAACAACGTGGCCAAAACGATGGCTGCAAGTACGTATACCTTGGCATTACAGATGCCAGTATGAGGGGTGTCCCGATGTAGCGCTGCAAAAGCTATTCACATAGGACTGCATCTAATGGGAGAGGCTTCACATGCCCATCAATATCAATGTTCTTCGCTATGCCTTCCAAAACAGAGGCAGGCAGTGAAGAAGGCCTGGAGCATGCAGAGCGTTGGGACAGCGAGTCGTTGCATCTGTGGTGCCCTTTCCCAAGAGCAAGGCCCAGGTCACATGGAATCCCAACAGCCGATAGAAATGGTGGTGGCCCCCGGGACGCAGCAAATGAAACCACAAAGTGAGTAAGACATGGGCTGCGCAACCTCACCACCCCATGTAAACAAACACGCCTGCAACAAAAAGGCGTAACCCGGAGATGCAGTGAACAACCCCCCACCCCCAATAGGATTACACAGTAAATCAAAATTAGGGCGCCAGACCATCAAAAATCGGGGGAATAGGAAATGCATCGTAAATAAAATTAGGGCTCCTGACCCCCCCAAAATCGGGGTAATAGGATTTGCGCCTAAATTCCAAAAAAGTGTCTAAAAATCAGGGTAATAGGATTGGCACCTAAATTCCCCAAATCAGGGCAATAGGATTTGCACACAATTCCTCAATAAATCTTAGGCTTTCCTTAATAAATCTTGGGTTTTCCTGAGGAAATCCCGTGTTTTCCTGAAGAAATCTGAAGTTTTCCTGAGGAAATCCTAGGTTTTCCTGAGGAAATACCAGGTTTTCCTCAAGAGATCTTAAGTTTTCCTTAGGAAATCCTAGGCTTTCCTTAGGAAATACTAGGTTTCCCTCAAGAAATCCAGGAAATCCCAGGTTTTCCTGAGGAAATCCTAGGTTTCCCTCAGAAAATCCTAGGTTTTCCTTAATAGATCTTAGGTTTTCCTCACTCGGTTTTCCGTAGGAAATCTTAAGTTTTCCTCCAGAATCTCAAGTTTTCCCGAGGAAATCTTAGGTTTTCCTCAGGAAATCCTAGGCTTTCCTGAGGAATCCAGGAAATCCTAGGTTTTCTTGAGGAAATCCTACGTTTTCCTGAGAAAATCCTGGGTTTTCCTGAATAAATCTTAGGTTTTCCTCAGGAGATCCTAGGTTTTCCGTAGGAAATCTTAAGTTTTCATTCAGAATCTTAAGTTTTCCTGAGGAAATCTTAGGTTTTCCTCAGGAAATCCGAGGCTTTCCTCAGGAAATACTATGTTTCCCTGACGAAATCCAGGGAATCCGCGGTTTTCCTGATGAAATCCTGGGTTTTCCAGAGAAAATCCTAGGTTTTCCTTAATAAATCTTAGGTTTTCCTCAGGAAATCCTCGGCTTTCCGTAGGAAATCTTAAGTTTTCCTTAAGAAATATTAAGTTTTCCTTAGGAAGTCTTAGGTTTTCCTTAGGAAATATTAGGTTTTCCTTAAGAACTCCTAGGTTTTCCTTATGAAATCCTAAGTCTTCCCGATGAAAT
>DASCNA010000299.1:0-5714 GCA_036011305.1 Victivallales bacterium | reverse complement strand
ATTTATTTTTTTCTTAAAAAAGATTTATTTTAATTTGACAAGAGTATATATGGTGTTACTTTAAAATTCTGTGTTCGGGAACCACAAGATGTACTGCATTGTATATAGCAGTATAGCTTCAGTTTTTGGATACTGATTTGATCATTTTTATTATCATTAATTTGATATAGAAAAAACTTTAATAAAAGTTTACGAAATGATTTGACGGAATGATTTATTCTGTTATCTTAGAAGCTCGTTTTTAATCAAACGACTTTTCAGAAAAAAGTTTAAAAAACTTAACAATTTGGTTTGTAAAGTTAATTAAACTGACTATTTTAAAAGTCCGCTTTTGTTACATGCAAAACGCGGTGTTCATTGAAAGATTTGAGAATTGAATTGTGCGGATAATCCGCAATTAATTTGAGAAAAACAAAATAAACATACTAGTTTAGTAGTTCTTATTAAATGAAATAGATGAGAACTCTTACATATGTAAAAAGATACCTTCGGGTATTTAACTTTTATTTATGGAGAGTTTGATCCTGGCTCAGAACGAACGCTGGCGGCATGGATTAGGCATGCAAGTCGAACGAGAAACTCAAGCTTGCTTGAGTGGAAAGTGGCGAAAGGGTGAGTAACGCGTGAGTAAGCTGCCCCCAAGTTTGGAATAGCCCCGGGAAACCGGGATTAATACCGGATAATGTTAATTTACCGCATGGTGAATTAATCAAAGATTTATCACTTGGGGATGTGCTCGCGTTCCATTACGCTTGTTGGTAGGGTAACGGCCTACCAAGGCTATGACGGATAGGTGGTCTGAGAGGATGGTCACCCACACTGGGACTGAGACACTGCCCAGACTCCTACGGGAGGCTGCAGTCGAGAATCTTCCGCAATGGGCGAAAGCCTGACGGAGCAATGCCGCGTGTAGGATGAAGGCCCTTGGGTCGTAAACTACTGTCACCGGGGATGAATAATGACAGTACCCGGAGAGGAAGCCACGGCTAACTACGTGCCAGCAGCCGCGGTAATACGTAGGTGGCGAGCGTTGTTCGGATTTATTGGGCGTAAAGGGTTCGTAGGTGGTTTATCAAGTTTGATGTGAAATCCCGAGGCTCAACCTCGGAACTGCATTGAAAACTGGTAGACTCGAGGATCGGAGAGGAAAGCGGAATTTCAGGTGTAGCGGTGGAATGCGTAGATATCTGAAAGAACACCGACAGCGAAGGCAGCTTTCTGGACGACTCCTGACACTGAGGGACGAAAGCGTGGGTAGCGAACAGGATTAGATACCCTGGTAGTCCACGCCGTAAACGTTGTGTGCTTGGCCTGGGGGGATTCAACCCCCTCCGGGTCGGAGCTAACGCATTAAGCACACCGCCTGGGGACTACGGCCGCAAGGCTAAAACTCAAAGGAATTGACGGGGGCCCGCACAAGCGGTGGAGCATGTGGCTTAATTCGAGGCAACGCGAAGAACCTTACCTGGACTTGACATATAACTGACTTTCTGTGAAAGCAGAATTTCCTTCGGGACAGTTATACAGGTGCTGCATGGCTGTCGTCAGCTCGTGTCGTGAGATGTTCGGTTAAGTCCGGCAACGAGCGCAACCCGTGTCATTAGTTGCTACCAGGTTATGCTGGGCACTCTAATGAGACTGCCCGTGTTAAGCGGGAGGAAGGCGCGGATGACGTCAAGTCAGTATGGCCCTTATGTCCAGGGCTGCACACGTGCTACAATGGTCGGTACAATGTGACGCAATACCGCGAGGTGGAGCAAATCACCAAAACCGGCCCCAGTTCAGATTGTAGTCTGCAACTCGACTACATGAAGTCGGAATCGCTAGTAAAGGCGTATCAGCTATGGCGCCTTGAATACGTTCCCGGGCCTTGTACACACCGCCCGTCACATCATGGAAGCTGTTTGCACCCGAAGTCGTTGACCCAACCGGATCTCCCGGAGGGAGACGCCGAAGGTGTGAAGGGTAACTGGGATGAAGTCGTAACAAGGTAGCCGTAGGGGAACCTGCGGCTGGATCACCTCCTTTCTAAGGAGTAATCCAAACACCGGTCATAAGATCAACAGTTTGGATACGGTTGAACTCCCATTAAATTGGGATGAGGGCAAAGGAAACTTTGTCAAGGGTTATCCGCACAATTCAATTTTTAAGTCGAAAGACTGTAAGAAGGAGTTAAAAATTTTGGGGCTATAGCTCAGTTGGCTAGAGCGTCAGCTTTGCAAGCTGAATGTCAAGGGTTCGAGTCCCTTTAGCTCCACCAGATTTATAATGGAGCGGTCTGGTAATTTAATCAGGACCGGTATTAATGGGCGTATAGCTCAGCTGGTTAGAGCGCGTCCCTGATAAGGACGAGGTCCCTGGTTCAAGTCCAGGTACGCCCACCATTAACAGTTCTTTGAAAATTTGGAGTATGGAATATATTTTCATATATAACTATTTATTACTATAAAGGGTAAAGAAACAACTTTGCAATAATAAACAATCAAGATTTTTCTTGGTGGTCAAGCTACTAAGGGCACATAACGGATGCCTTGGCTCTGATAGGCGATGAAGGACGCGTCAAGCAGCGATAAACCCCGGGGAGTGGCAATAACACTTTGATCCGGGGGTTTCCGAATGGGGAAACCCAGCAGAAGTAATGTTCTGTTATCCTTAACTGAATACATAGGTTAAGGAAGCGATACCCAGGGAAGTGAAACATCTCAGTACCTGGAGGAAAAGAAATCAATTGAGATTCCGCAAGTAGTGGCGAGCGAACGCGGAACAGCCTAAACCACTGTGTTTACACGGTGGTGTTGCGGGACCCGGATACGGTATAACAAAGGTTAGTCGAATGTTTTGGAATGTTCAACCACAGAAGGTGAAAGTCCTGTAAACGAAAACCTGAGTTAACCCACGGGTATCCCAAGTAGGGCGGAACACGTGAAACTCCGTCTGAAACTGGGGGGCCCACCCTCCAAGGCTAAATACTAATCAGAGACCGACAGCGCATAGTACCGTGAGGGAAAGGTGAAAAAGTACCCCGAGAGGGGAGTGAAAAGTACCTGAAATTATGTGCCTACAAAGTGTAGGAGCTGGAATTTATTCTGGTGACTGCATGCCTTTTGCATAATGAGTCTGCGACTTACTCCTATATGGCAAGGTTAAGCCTTGGGCGCAGCCGCAGCGAAAGCGAGTGTTAATAGCGCGTTTAGTCATATGGGGTAGACCCGAAACCAAGTGATCTATCCATGGTCAGGTTGAACCCTCTGTAACAGGAGGTGGAGGACCGAACCAGTACATGTTGAAAAATGTTTGGATGAACTGTGGATAGGGGTGAAAGGCCAATCAAACTTGGTGATAGCTGGTTCTTTTCGAAATAGCTTTAGGGCTAGCCTTGCGTAATAGTTATCGGGGGTAGAGCTCTGATTGTTCACGGGCCCTTACCGGGGTACCAACAACTATCAAACTACGAATACCGGTAACCGTATCGCAGGAGTCAGACTGTGGGGGCTAAGCTCCATAGTCGAAAGGGAAACAGCCCAGACTGCCGTCTAAGGTCCCTAATCTAAACTAAGTGGATTGAAGGAGGTGGAGTTGCGTAAACAGCCAGGATGTTGGCTCAGAGGCAGCCATCATTTAAAGAGTGCGTAATAGCTCACTGGTCGAGTGATTCTGCGCCGAAGATGATCGGGACTAAAGTTTAGAACCGAAGACGCAGGTGTACAATTTATTGTACGCGGTAGAAAAGCGTTGTATACGGGGTGAAGTCGAAGCGGAAGCGACGGTGGACCGTATACAAGTGACCATGCAGACATGAGTAGCGAAAAACCAGGTGAGAATCCTGGTCACCGAAAGCCTAAGGTTTCCTGGGGAAGGTTCGTCCGCCCAGGGTTAGTCAGCCCCTAAGGCGAGGCCGAAAGGCGTAGTCGATGGACAAAAGGTTAATATTCCTTTACCACCTTATCTGAGCGATGGAGGGACGCAGTAAGCTAAGTCAGCTGCCGATTGAATGTGGCAGTCTAAGGTCGTAGGGCGTTAGGTAGGCAAATCCGCCTAACATTAAGCCTGAGAACCGGGGACACGGAGTCTACGGACAAAGTGGATTGGCTGATGCTACACTGACGAGAAAAGCTTCTAAGTGTTGAAGATAGGGTGACTGTACCACAAACCGACACAGGTAGGCGAGGCGAGAAGCCTAAGGTGCGCGAGAGAAACCACGTTAAGGAACTCGGCAAATTAGCCCCGTAACTTCGGGAGAAGGGGTGCCACATGAGGTGAAGAGACTTGCTCTCGGAGCTAAAAGTGGTTGCAACAAAGAGGCTCGGGCGACTGTTTAGCAAAAACATAGCACTCTGCTAACTCGCAAGAGGATGTATAGGGTGTGACACGTGACCAATGCCGAAAGGTTAAATGGAGAGGTTAGCGTAAGCGAAGCTTTGAAATGAAGCCCCGGTGAATGTCGGCCGTAACTATAACGGTCCTAAGGTAGCGAAATTCCTTGTCGGGTAAGTTCCGACCCGCACGAATCGTGTAACGATCTGAGCACTGTCTCAACGTGGATCTCGGCGAAGTTGTAATTCCGGTGAAAATGCCGGATACCTGCAGTAGGACGGAAAGACCCCGTGAACCTTTACTGTAATCTGATATTGGTATTTGGTTATTCATGTGTAGGATAGGTGGGAGGCTGTGAAGCAGTCACGTCAGTGATTGTGGAGCCATTAGTGAAATACCACCCTTGGCTAGTTGAATATCTAACTGTCGCCCGTGAATCCGGGTGCAGGACAGTGTCAGAGGGTCAGTTTGACTGGGGCGGTTTCCTCCAAAAGAGTAACGGAGGAGCTCGAAGGTACACTCAGCATGGTTAGCAATCATGCGCAGAGCGTAAGGGTAGAAGTGTGCTTTACTGTAAGACCGACAGGTCGAGCAGTTGCGAAAGCAGGACCTAGTGATCCAGCGGTGGAAAGTGGAATCGCCGTTGCTCATCGGACAAAAGGTACTCCGGGGATAACAGGCTAATAGCGCCCAAGCGTCCATAGCGACGGCGCTGTTTGGCACCTCGATGTCGGCTCATCACATCCTGGGGCTGAAGAAGGTCCCAAGGGTTAGGCTGTTCGCCTATTAAAGTGGTACGCGAGCTGGGTTCAGAACGTCGTGAGACAGTTCGGTCCTTATCCACTGCAGGCGCAGGATATTTGACGGAGACATTCCCTAGTACGAGAGGACCGGGAATGAGTAACCTCTGGTGTTCCAATTGTGTCGTCAGATGCATTGTTGGGTAGCTATGTTACGAAAGGATAAGCGCTGAAAGCATCTAAGCGCCAAGCCCTTCCGAAGACGAGATATCCCTTTCTCTTTAGAGAACTAAAGGCAGGTTGAAGACTACAACCTCGATAGGCCGGATGTGTAAGTGCAGCAATGTATTCAGCTTACCGGTACTAATCAGCCGTGAGGCTTGACCACCTTTTCTCTCATCAGTTGTTTTTTACTACTTATGAGAGAAAAGCAAAGAAATCTCAAGTTACTTTATAATAACTAATATGTAATAAATGATCTTATATTCCTTCCAATTTTTTTGATTTTTTGACCCTGGTGTCTATAGCGAAATGGAAACACCCGTTCTCATCCCGAACACGGAAGTTAAGCGTTTCTGCGGCGATGGTACTGCATTTAAGAGTGTGGGAGAGTAGCACGATGCCAGGGTCTTTTTTTGTGAACAAATAAATAAAACTAAT
>DASCNA010000298.1:0-1620 GCA_036011305.1 Victivallales bacterium | reverse complement strand
AAACAACATACCTACATGTTTTGATTATTTCACATTTCATAATTTCAAAATTCACACGCACATATATATATATATGTATACACAACAATGCATCATTCACCATTTCAAACAAACCAACATATTTGTTGTTTTTTGTTTTTACAAGTTAAAATTGTAAACGTCACAAACTAAACTTTATATTTTTCAACATTTCAAAGTTCCAACATCAACATGTCAATAGTTTACAAGTTCACCAAAAAACACCCAACTTAAAAGTTCCCAAAACAAACAAATCAACATTTCAAACATCAAACGTTCAAGCAACACATCAACATGTAAAACTTCAGTTTTGTTTTCAAACTCGCATTTTCAAGTTTCAACTTTCCACAATTTCGACCATCAATAAACCAACACCAAATTCCGAAATTTCAAAATTCACACGTTCAAACTTCAAAATATTTGTTTTGTTTAACAAAACCAAATCTCAAATTTGCAAATGTTCAAATTACACAGCCCGGCTTCCATTTTGATGTACCAAAAACACGTAAGGTTGCGACAACAACGATTTCACATGAAAGATACGGGGACATCCTCTTCCAGAAAGTTGCGTTATGCTATTTACTACACTTTGTACAGGATGGATGCTCAACAAACGCACTAGGAAAATAGTTTGCATTTCCACAAAAATATCAAACATCGATTTGTTGTTTTTTACAACAAAAGCACGTATATATTTCCCCCTAACTCCCGATCAACCGCCCCTTTAAGGCGGCTATTTATGTTATGGAAGCCTTGTACGGAGTTGTGCCATACAAGGCTTCAATAACTTTACACCTAAGGCGCCGCTTCTTAGCAGGGGAGGCCGGCAGGGCTTAGCCTAAGCCCTGGAAGTGCTTGGCTCCTTCGATGGCTGTCTTGTGCCGTGCGAGAGCGTAATGGCTGGTTGGCTGGGGTGGATGGTGGCTTTGTTGCTGCTGTTGCAGTGGGACAAAGCATATCCAGCTCTCACAAAACTACTGGCTCCGGCAGGTGGATCCGTAATACGTGTCAAGCATGCATAGACTTCTTCACAGTATCGTGGGCGCACCATGTACAGTATGAGCATGCTTGCTTTGCTTCTCAAGTCATGAGTTCTTACAGGCCCCTTGGCTCCTTCCATTTTTTCAGATGTTTGCAGCGTAGTAGTTCTCCGCTGGTGACAAAAGAGAAACGCGCAATCTGGTTGTGTTGTAGCACAGCACGTTGACAATTGGCTTGGTAACATTTGATTTGGGCTTAGGCTAAGCCCTGCCGGCCTCCCCTGCTAAGAAGCGGCGCCTTAGGTGTAAAGTTATGGAGGCCTTGTACGGCACAACTCCGTACAAGGCTTCCATAAGATGACACTTGTTCCGGGTAAGGGCCCTGGTATTAGTGAGGGGTAGACGCTGGCATTTAATATTCGGGGCACTTCTGAATATGATTGCAATATGGGGAAATAAGGAGCATCTTACATGTGTTTTTCCTCTTTCGTTCTCTCACGAAGGCCCAATATCTTTAAAAAACGTCCCCAACCCTTCAAAAATCCCCCCACTCCTATCGGCTCATGCCGGGAGTTACATATTTCGTTGATGTTTGAGGGAGTTTGTGTTAATTCACGTCATC
>DASCNA010000297.1:0-2039 GCA_036011305.1 Victivallales bacterium | reverse complement strand
CCATCGGGTCTTAATTTCAATTTAATTCTAACCAATAAATTTTTGTGGTAGGGTAAACCTAAAGGCAAACTCCAGCAACCAAAAATTTGTGCTTTTAATGCGTCTTCTGGACTACCCCAGTAATCAGAAAAGATTTGTTGGATTTTTATGTAATTTTGATTACCCCTAGGAATTTCCTTTTTAGCCTAGAGCCTGTGCGGACTATAGCGATTTAAGGTATTTTGACTACAGTACAGAGGGATGCATTTTTCCCTTAACTCAAAGTTCAGGCAGGGTGTAATGAATTACCAAGGCATCAAGAAGAAACTTCTCCGCTTCAAAAGTATTTTTACCGCACATTGGGCCGGATTTATGGCAAGTCATCCCCGCTATGACACAGCCTACTATCAGGCTGAAATTACCAAGATGCTTAACTGTGGCAGTGAGACTAATGGATTTGCAGTTTATCAGTGTTTAGACTGCGGTAAGGGGGAGCACAAAGTAAACTTTAGTTGCAAAGGTAAAGCCTGTCTGCAATGCGGTAAACGCTATGCTCGAGATAGCATGATCAAGATTGCTGCCAGACTTTACCCCGGTGTCGGTTATCGGCAAGTGGTGTTGACGCTACCGGAGAAATTACGTACTCCCTTCTACAACCACCCGAATCAACATGGGTTGTATTCTCGGTTTATGATGTTAGCTCAGGCTTGCCTAACAGAGGTGATTCAAGGCCAGTTCAAAGAAACTGATTACAAGTTGGCACTGATTGTTTTTCTCCATACCCATGGACGCAATGGCAGTTACAATCCTCATTTGCATGTTATTCTGGCGGAGGGGCATTCCATCCTCCGCGGATTCAACTCGCTAGTGCAATCGCTGGGTTAATCCCAAACAATACCTGATTGGGGGTTTTAAAGTCCAAACATTTTCTTGGTCGGTTGTTAAGTTTGTCCATAATATTCTGGATCCTCTTTGATGTCATATCGTCAAAGCTTGAACCTTTAGGCGCGTACTGACGAATCAAGCCATTGGTATTCTCGTTCAAACCACGTTCCCAGGAATGATAGGGATGGGCAAAATATCCCTGCGCATTCAATTGCTCGGCAATCACCTCATGGAGCGCAAACTCCTTGCCGTTATCATAGGTTAGCGTTTCTACCTGAGCAGCCAAGGGAGAAAGCGCCCCCAGTATTGCATCCTTAACGGCCTCTGCCGTTTTATTGGCGGCTAAGGCTATCACTGTGAATCGGGTTTTCCTCTCAACTGCTGTCATGAATACTGAGCCACCTAAACGGCCAATGATCAAGTCCATTTCCCAATCACCCACACGCTTACGTTCGTCAACAATACTGGGGCGTTCATCGATACTCACCCGGTTTTTTAGCTGTCCTCGCTTATCTGGACTCCCATACCGCTTCTTACGTTTTTTCTGGCAGCGTAAGTAGGCATGTAAGTCACCTCCAGCCTTCTTGTCAGTCAAAATGTACTGATAAATCCATTCTGTACTAACCGACTGCATACCTGAATTGGCTAGCCAACCACTGACCTGCTCTGGACTCCATTCCTCTCTGAGCAGCAACTCGACCCGTTGCCACGTTATCTCTGTGATGCGCCTAAGGGTGTTCTGCTTGCGCTTCGAGGCAAGACGCTGAGCCTGCTGGGGCCGATAACCACGCAAGCCGGTATTGCGACCAAGCTCTCTACTAATTGTTCCTGGGTTGCGGCCCAGCTCTTGCGCTATGGCTTTCTGCGTATAACCTGATTTTAAAAATGATCGAATCTGGTATCGTTCCATTTCGGTCAATTGCTTATAACTCATGCGTAATTTCCTTTAGTGAGTAGATGGCGCAGAATTGTATCAACTGGCCACATTATCTGGAAATTGCACTTGTAAGTTGAATCCGCGGCCCAATTCCCAGCCAATAACGTAAATTATAGAAAAGGGAGTAGTTTCAATAGGATTAAGGTCGGGGCTGTAAGGCGGAAGAAACTCAAGCAAAGCGCCGGATTGTTTAATCACCTCAACCATGTCCGCACGTTTATGAAAGCTGGCATTATCC
>DASCNA010000296.1:0-2346 GCA_036011305.1 Victivallales bacterium | reverse complement strand
GATTGTCTATCCTATGTTAGCAACCACACAAGCTCCAGCTCTATTCATCGGTACGCCTGATGGATATAATCAGTTCTATGATGTGTGGAGCAATGCAGATCCTGAGTGGAAGTCGTGGCAATTCAAGACGGTTGACGGTGGTCATGTACCTCGAGAAGAAATAGAGAGAGCCAAGTCAACAATGGATGCACGTCTATTCCGGCAAGAGTTTGAGGCAACATTTGAAACGTCAGGGAATCGAGCTGCCTACAACTTCGATAGAGACATCCACGTCACAACTAAAGAAGACTCAGGCAAGAAGTATTGGGGAATTGATTTCAACGTGGACTATATGACTGCCGTCCTTATGTGTGAATATACCGATTCATCTGTTCACGTCCTGGACGAAATACGGCTAAGCAATTCCAACACTATGGAAATATCGGCGAGAATGGCGAAGATAGCACCGAACCTGAGAGTGTATCCAGACCCAGCGGGGAAAGCTCGTTCTACGCAATCCTCACGCTCAGATCATACCCTTCTGAGAGATGCGGGATTTACTGTGTTAGCAAGGAAGGCTCATCCGTCTCACAGGGACAGGCTTAACTCACTTAATCGGAAGCTGATGGATGCCAACGACAAGATAGGATTGTCCATTGATCCATCTTGCAAGTATGTGATTAAAGATTTAGAACAAGTACAGCGAGATAAGTCAGGCGGGATAGACAAGAGTAACATTGAACTCACTCACGCCTTGGATGCTTTGAGCTATGCTATTGAGTACCGATTCCCCATTCGCCAGATAGCTCGGAGTGTGAAGTGGTAGATTTAATTCAGATAGTGCTTATCATTTCCAATTCGTTATTGATCGCAGGGATGCTGCTCATCTGGCGGTTGATGTATCGTTCAGGGAGGCAATTAAACAAAGAGATAAGAAAGATTAAGGACAAACCAATTTTCAATCAAAGTATAGGTGTATCGTGAGATCAGTCAATCAAATTGTAATCCCTGAGTATAGCAAAGAGCTGGTCTTGCAATCAGTTCGTGATGCTCAGAAGGATTTGTTACAGAAAGAGGATGGAGAGAAAGCTACAGCTCTCGACTTCTATTATCACAGGAACGTAGATCAGCACATAGACAAGTGGTTCTCATCTTCAACCTTAGAAATGGTTCCGAGTTATCCGCAGAAGATCGTGCCTCGCATGGCAAGAGCGAGGAATTTAATCTTCAAAAAACCACCTAAAAGAACGATATCAGGGGAAGTGAATCCTGACTACAACGGATTGGCTCACAACCTGGATACCAAGGCGAGAGAGGCGACTGAGCTGACTTGGCTCTTGAGGGATTTAGCTTTCAGGTCTAAGTGGAATGAGAAGCGTGGACGGTTAGAATATGACTGCATTCCATTCTACAAAACCTACTATATATCTGGAGAGACAGAGCCGTTTGGAATCAGCTATGAGATATCCCGTGACAAGAATATGGACAGGATATTTGTCTTCTGGAGCGATGACCTTCACTTCAAATACACGCAAGGTGGGAAGATATTACGCATTAATGATGACGACATTAATCCGTACGGGAAGCTGCCGTTCACGTTTAGCCATGTTAATCAGGGAGCTGAGGATGTCATAAGAGCCGCAATCCAGATAGGAATAGCTTCTACTGAGATTGCACTTGCAGAGAGATTCAGCTTTGGACAGCCCGTTCTTAGTGGATATACAGGCGACTCTAAGCTCCAGTTGGGAATCGATCGGATTTTGATGCTTGATTCTGATTCGTCATTCTCATTCGCTGGCAATCCTGGAAGTCTAAAAGATATGATTGAGGTAGTGAAGAACTTCGCTGATCAGACAGCTATCAACAACCACTTGAGAATCAGATGGGCTGATAGCGGCGGGAATCCACCATCAGGCGAAGCATTAAAGGTTTTAGAGTTGGAGAATATAGAGACCAGGCAATCAGAGTTACCGTTGTGGCTGGAATGGGAGAAAGACCGCTATGCCATTGACAGAAGAATTATAGAGGTACACACGGGCAAGTCATTCAGTGAAGATTATGCGGTGGACTTCGAGGAGGTATCATTCCCGAAATCAGATCAAGAGGTGAGGGATTCGTGGAAGTGGAAGTTCGAGAACAACCTTGCTACTCGGGAAGACTATTTCCGGTGGGAGAATCCAGATATAAGCGATGAAGACTTAGAGAAGAAGCTGGGAGAGATAGACGAAAGCAAGAAGATAGAGAAGGAAGCGGAAGCACCGCCAGCATTTGGAGGATTGAGGAAACTTGGCACAATTAGTGCATGACTATCTGGACAAGATAGATGACTTGCAAGAGACTGTCATTGAGGATGCCGATATGATACTC
>DASCNA010000295.1:0-4144 GCA_036011305.1 Victivallales bacterium | reverse complement strand
CAGCCCGCCAGCCAGCCAGCCAGCCAGCCAGCCAGCCAGCCAGCCAGCCAGCCAGCAGCCAGCCAGCCGGCCGCCAGCCAGCCAGCCAGCTAGCCAGCCAGCCATCAGCCAGCCAGCAGCCAGCCAGCCAGCAGCCAGCCAGCCACCCACCAGCCAACCAGCCACAAGTTAGCCAGCCATCAGCCAGTCAGCCACCAGCCAGCCAGCCAGCAGCCAGCCGGCCGGCCGGCCAGCCAGCTAGCAGCCAGCCAGAGAGCTGCCAGCCAGCCAGCCACCAGCCAGGCAGCCACCAGCCAGCCAGCAGCCAGCCAGCCAGCCAGCCAGCCAGTCTGCCAGCCAGCCAGTCTGCCAGCAGCCAGCATAGCCAGGCAGCCAGCCACCAGCCAACCACACAGCCAGCCATCAGCCAGCCAGCCATTCACCAGCCAGCCAACCAGCCAGCCAGCACCCAACCAGCCAGCCACCAGCCAGCCAGCCAGCCAGCAGACCAAGCTTTGGGCATTACCCAGCTAGACATCTTGAGCGTATACACGCTGCGCGCAAAAGATTGGTAATGTGACATGCAACGTGTTTGTTTGTAATTAGCCCGACTGGCTTCGCAGCTTGGCCCAAATGATAGAATACGACCCGTGGAAGGCCAGCCCCAAGCCAACCATACTCAAATGGTTGGCTTGGGTATGGTTCTGCTTTGTGCACTATGTTGCAAAGCCATGTTGTTGCAGAAGATGGCCAGCAAAAATGCTGTTGCGCTATTGGATGTGGCAAGAGGGCCCCCGCCGCACACCATTCTGAAGGCGTGGATCCTGTTTTGAAAGATATGTATATATATATATATATACATGTTTTTGACAGGGAAATCGATATAGAAAGGGGTGGCGACAGATATCAGGAAACTAAGGGAAACACAACGAGAAAGGAAACGAAAACGCGACAGAGCAATATAACGACAACGATCACGAGAAATAGCATCGGCTCCGCCCATGCTGCCGAGAAACATGCCTTTGCCGCCCGGCAAACATGCCTTTGCCGCCCGACAAACATTTGTTTGTCGCCTCACCAAGATGTGTCTGCCGCCCTAAACCTGTAATACCACTCATTTTACACGAGGGCCGTCTATACCACCTCGACGAGACGGGTCGATTCGCAACGACCGGAGGCCTCCAACTCAAAGATCACTTTTCTTTAGATTTCCCCCCGCCCTCCACACCACACCACCCCTGATTAAGTACCCGATAGGAAAATGATTGAGTACCATATTAAGTACCTCGTTAAATACCTGATTTAGTACCTGATTAAGTACTTCTTCTTCTTCACCTACTCAGGCATGCCCTCACCGCCGACACGAACTATGTTCGTCGCCCGACAATGGCGTGTTTAGAATTTCGGGCTGTTTGTCGGATCAGAATTTGAGATTGCAAGCCGGTGCGGAAGTTTGGATTGGGCGCCGCTTTGGAATTTAGGACTAAGTCGCGCTGGTAGTCGCGGACTGCAAGCTGGCTCAGAATTTGTGATTGCACGCAGGTTCTCAATTGGGGGCCGCTTTGGAATTGTGCGATTGTTCAGAAATTGCGATTGCGCAGTGGTTCATAATCTGGCGCCGCGGTGCTTCGAATGGGGTATTCGGCGATTGGGGATTCAGAGTTGGACGCGACACCAAACGCAATACTTCTGACCCCCCAGCCTCAGGATACATCTCGAATATAATTCTGACACCCCAGAGGGCGTAGGATTGTTTCTACTAGAATTGTACCCTATGGTTCTGGAGCATCCCCAACGGGCGTACGATTGTTTCCAATAGATTTCTACCCTATGGTTCTGGAGAACCCCCCCCCCCCAAAGGGCGTGCGAGTGTTTCCAATAGGTTTCAAGGTTTTCGATGTTTGCTAATTCTAAGTGTCAGAATTGCACAGGTGCTTCATTCCTATATAAAGCCTAGAAGCGCACCTTTTTTCAAGCTCTGTTAATTCTAAGACGCAGGATGCACACTTTCAGTTGTGTTTACTTGAAGTCGCTTCAATACGTAGGTTTTCGCTTTTCGTCTTATTAAAGCAAGTTGGAAAGCGTGTATTTTCGAGGTTGTTCAATGCATGGTCTATGGTTCTGGAGCACTTCCCAAGGGACGCATTTCTGATTTTCTTGGCAGGGAAACCGCAACATAATAAACATGAGAACTCCAAGGCAATTGTTTCTTAGAGTATGGGCGTTGATGATAACGTGCCAACCCTCATTCACGTACGAACTCATAGCAATGGGACACCTGGGCAGCAAACGCCATCGCCTTTTCCCGTAAGCTTCCATGGGGCCACAACCTCGGCATGTTCAGAGCAAGCATAGCGCAAGGAGGAGGCGCCAATTCTTGTTGCGGGCAGCCTGGCACTTGCAGGTTCATGCAGGAAGCGATGCGCAGTCGGATCCCAACGTCTCCACAGGACAGCCCCCCGCTTTGCTAGGCCTCGGGGTGAAATGCAGACTTAAGTGAAAGTCAGCATGGTTGCAAGCCTCCCCCCTGTCCCCCGTGGTGCGCCCCACCGGAGTCCACGATCCCCCCTGCGACATTTACCAAGCAGCGTCACTTACCAAGTCACTGCAAATGCTCTTAGCTCTTGGCCCAGGTCTGCCTGGGCCAAATGGCGATGAGCCCTCCTCGAAAGTAATGAAGCCTAGAGCTGGGTAGGATCAGTGTTGTGTGCTTTGCGGGGGGGGATGGCCCATCAGATCTAAAACTTCCATCCCCTAGTAATCTGCACCAGACAACCCAGCTACAGCTGGTCGCCTATTCCATTAGTTGCCCATCACTTGTCGACCCAAATTTTTGGTAGAAGCGAAATATCCCCCCACCCCACCCCATGCCCCAAGCCCAAAGAAAATCCCAACCAAAGTTCCGGGCGACTTTTCTGGTTGGCCCCTCTTTCAATTTGCACCCATGCAATCGATGCGTAAGGATTGGTGCAGAGGGCCCGTGGCTGAGCAGATAGTGTGCGGACCGTGCCCATTCACATGGGCCTCCCAGTGCCAAGTCAAGCATCGGGATATGCTGATCCATGATAAGTTGGATGCTGCTCTCCGAGAAATGTGTCGTTTCCTGGATCATTCTGTGGCCGAACTGAAGGAGATGTATGGCAGTGTGGAGCCCTTACTTGCATAGGAAAGCCGTTCCACTCCCAAGCAGGCATGCCGAAATCTCCCCCAACTTCCCCAGTTCGCCATTTCGTCTTAGGTGGTGTTTGCAATTCTGATTGTATGCCCAAGTGACACTAAGGTTGGCACCAACCCGTCCATGAAGAGCTTGGTGGCACAGGCGTCCACTTGCTGGGATTGGTCTCACTTAGTTCGGCTGAAGCCAGAAAGGAAGCACACTGATGCCTTTTTGGGGCTGTGCTCAAAATTGCTGCCGCTACTCACCAAGACTCCGTACCCTGAAGGTCCCATGTACGCGTGTGTGCCCAAGGAGCTGCCTCAGGATCTTAGCAGGGGTGGTCCAATGCACTGGCAGTACTTGTACCTTTTGGGCCGTGTGCGGGCGGCATTGAAGGCAACACGTTGTCGAGCCTGGCAGCATGCTCACTTGGTCCCTGCAGAAGTGTTGTCAGCTGCTGGGGGTTGGCTTGTCACAGATTACCTTTGGGTGACCCCACTGTTGGTATGGACACCAACTTGGAAAGCATTTGCTCCATGGCGGTGCATATTTTTTTTGTTATTCTTCAGTTCCAGATGTCATATTTTGGTGTCGTGCTTGCCCGCTGGTGGTTTTCCCCAGCGCCAGGCGCACCTGTATACATATAGCCTGACATTCGAATCCGCCTAAACGAAAATTGCTTCAAAGGTGGGTTCCATCTTGGCCCAAATGTGTTTAGCAATTCTTCTGGAAGTTGTGTGTGTGTGTGTGTGCGTGCGTGCGTGGTGCCTTCCGACTTGAACGCATCAAGCTCAAGCCCAATGGCTCGAGTGGTAGGAGTGCTCGTTACTGTGGTGGTCGTTAGGCATGATGGTGGAATGAGACGGTTGTATTTTCGTTTTCCAAGCCTTCAGTTGGCCATTGATTTCGTGCAGTCTTACGTTCCAAGCTATCCTGTGTACTCGATCGAATTTGGTATTGCGTATTGAATGAGGTGCTGGGGGTAAGAAAGGGGCTCCAAGGCAATAT
>DASCNA010000294.1:0-2727 GCA_036011305.1 Victivallales bacterium | reverse complement strand
ATAAATACCAACCGCAAAGGAGTACTTTGCATGACAAATCTGCCTGTCGGATCTATGACCATCGCAGGGACTGCTGTTCCATACAGTATGTCTTTCAGGGGGGAAATCAGCGGTGAGGCGCTGAACGTGTACGGTCGTTGAACAGTCGCTCATAAAAGGTAACCGTCCGAAACTACCCGTCTTGGCAAAAGAATAAAAAGCATCATCATCAGGAGAGCATGAGAGGAGCGCCTGATGAAGAGCCGAGACGAATGGGACAAGATTATCGAAGACCTTGAGAGCTCAGGGCTGAGCGTACTTGAATTCGCGAGAGAGCGAAAGATGTGCCGGAGCCGACTCTACTACCACCGAAAACGACGAACTCAACGAAGGAGAGAGCTCATCACCTTGAAGGCACGAGAGGTCAGAGCGATCGACCTGAGCCCGTCGGAGACAGAGAGAGGAGAGTCAGTCCCACAGCTCAAGTTTGAGAGAGGGCAGAGCGTTCTGAGATTCCCAGAGCTCCCCCATCCGATTTGGCTCGCGACTCTGATCAAAGAGCTTGAGAGATGATGAGCGTGAGCGAGGGCGTGAAGGTCTACCTCTTCGCTGAGCCTGTTGACATGAGAAAGGGCTTTGATGGCCTCAGCACACTCGTCCGAGAGCGAGGTTTGAGCCTCTTCAGCGGAGACCTTTTCGTCTTCATCTCAAGACGAGGAGACCGCGTGAAGATCCTCACTTGGGAGAGAGGGGGCCTCGTATTGTGGTACAAGAGACTTGAGCGCGGAACCTTCAAGAGGATCAGCGGGACGGGGGCCCTTCAGATCGACGTGTGGGGGCTGAGACTCATCCTGGAGGGGTTGGATCCACGAGAGATCAAGCGACCTGCGAGGTGGTCACCAAAGAGCCTTGACATGAGCTCACAGCAGGCTCAGTTTCAAGGATATGAGAGACACCCTTACGAGCACCGAGTTAGATGAGCGTATCGAGACAGCGTTGCGCGATGAGTCGGTGTCACCCGTGGTGTGTGACCTCCTCAAGCTCACGGGGGGTCTGGTTAAGGGCTTGAGTGAGCAGCTTGATAAGACCCAGACGGAGCTCAAGGCAGTGGAGGCGGAGTTCAAGACGGTGAAGACGGAGCTCAAGCTAGTGGAGGCGGAGCGTGACCTCCTCAAGAAGAGACTCTACGGCAAGAAGAGCGAGAAACAGCAGGGGTGCAAAACCCCTAAAACTAAAGGCTCTAAGGGCAAGGGCAAGCGTAAACGTACCCCGCGCGACCCAAACCGCGTCACGCTCCAAAATACCCCGCTCCCTGAGGAGGAGATCGAACACGCTGCGCCGGAGAGCTGCCCAAAGTGCGGTGGACATGACCTCGAAGACCTCAACTCACCGGAGGAGCAGGTGGAGTATGTCTTTCAGCCTGCGCGCCTCGTGAGAGTGAAGCATCGACTCCAAAAATGTAAGTGCGCCAAAGGCTGTACGATCGTGCAGGCGGCGCCTCCACCGCGTGTCGCTCACGGGCTCACGAGGTTCTCTCCTTCGATGTATGCGCACATCATCAGCGCTAGAATCTTCGACGCGATCCCACTCTCACGACTCGCTGACCGCTTCGCGCGGATTGGCATCCCGGTGCGCAGGACTACGCTCTTTGACCTCTTTCATCGAGGCACCACAGAGCTTGACGGGCTCTATCAAGCCCTCAAGGAGAAGGTGCGTCAAGCTAGCTTGATTTACGCCGACGAGACCCCACAGCCCATCCTCAACGAGGGGGGGACGACGCGAGGCTACATGTGGACCTTTGGCACGCCCACCCTCGCGCTCTTTGTCTTCTCCAAGGGGCGGAGCGGTGAGATCGCCACAACCCTCCTTAAGGGGACCTCAGGTCACCTCGTCGCTGATGGCTACTCGGGCTACAACGCCGTCTTTACGCCCACATCTCGCGTGCGTGTCGGCTGCTTAGCCCACATGCGTCGGAAGTTCTTTGAGGCGTCCTCAACCAACAAGAAGGTCTGTGGTCAGATTTTGCGCAAGATCAAGGCTCTATATCGGCGAGAGGGTAAGCTCCACAAGCGTGGACTCGCGGGCAGCGAGGCCCACCTTCAGTTTCGCCAAAACACAGCCCTTCAGCTCATGAACGAGGTCCGCGAGATCGCTGAGGAGGCGAAGGGGAACGCGTTGCCCAAGTCGCCTCTCGGTCAGGCGATCACTTATCTGCTCAACCAGTGGGAAGCGCTGACGCGCTTCACTCAAGACGCCTCCCTCCCGCTTGATAACAACCACGCCGAACGCTTGCTTCGTCGGGTGGCCCTAGCGCGCAAGACCTCTCTCTTCATGGGGGCAGCCCGAGGGGACTCATACGCGATCGCGCTCTCGCTTGTGCAGTCATGTCGGTTATCGAACGTCAACCCCGAGGCTTATCTCACCGATGTGTTGATGCGGGTGCAAGATACGCCCGCCTCTCGGGTCGCCGAGTTGCTCCCCGATCGGTGGCGCCCGCCCGATGGTTCTCCAGTGCCCGTTTGGTGTTGATGTCTCTCTTATCTCCCGTCATCACGATCAGTTAGCCCTCCGACTTTGACTCACCGCGTCTTGGTAGGCCTGTCAAGGACGGGTAGTTTCGGACGGTTACGTTATTTCAGCATCCAATGAAGCGGCGCTTAGACAACGAAATCAGCACGTCAAATCAATCAACCAAGACGCTCCCTTAGCCTGGAGAAGAACATCAGGCTACTACCGTCAAAGTGCAGT
>DASCNA010000293.1:0-2148 GCA_036011305.1 Victivallales bacterium | reverse complement strand
AGACCTGCAAGATAATGCCTGTGGTAAAAAGAAGAGGTTTATCGGATAGCGCAACCTACTGAAATGGTGTCGTTCTTTCTCTGCAGCATAGTCCCTCGATAATCTATATCCAATGTACCCTTTGTAATTATCGGATAGCACGTCCGTTCTCTATTGTCGGTAAATTTCTGACTTAGACAAAGGAGAACATTCATGCTTGATTCCGCACATTCTACCTACCTCCAGACTGCCGTCAAGTTGCTGCGTCAACTTGCCGCACATGACCCCGCTGCTGCCGAGCGAATCTACCAACTCCACGACGAGATTCTTGTGGTGTTGATGCTCGACCTGGAGCCTGCCCAGGAGCTTCTTCTAGCCGGTTACTGCCCCCGACTGGGCGGCAAAAATCCCCGTGAACCCGTTGCCATGTTTCGCTCCCTGATACTTATGTTGCTGCTGGGTAAACCTTCGTATAATAAGTGGGTTGCTCAGCTCAAGGGCCATCCTGAGTTGCGTATTCTCTCCGGCTTTTTTCGGCCAGAGACTCCTTCCGAGCTACTCTCTGTTTTAGAAGGAGAGCAGAGGAGGGAGCTGCCCTTCGAACTGGCTGCTATGCTCGATTGCCCTGGCGTCGGGACATTTTATGATTTCGCCTCTCGGCTCCAGAACGGCCCCTATCAGAAGCCTTGTGAGCATCTGGTCCGACCTTCGGAACGATTCAAGGGGTCAAGAGGTCGATTTCGTCGCGACCTGCCCGAAGAAAAGCAAATTCGCAATGAACTTCAGCAACAGCAGCTGGCCGAGAAGAACGAAAGAAAAGTCCAACAGATGGTCCGTGTCGCAATGTCCAGAGCGGAAGACAAACTGCCGGAGGATTTTCTTCACCGTATCGAAGAATTGTTGATGCTTTGCGCTGTCGTACCTTCCGCCAGAGATGGCTTGTTGGGAGACCTCTCGAAGTTGGCGGTCTCTGGGGATGGCTCGGGAGTTGCGACACAGGCATCCGGTCGAGGCAAGCGGATGTGTAACTGTCGAGAGCAGCAAGTCTATGACTGCGATTGCTCTAAGACCTACTCGGACCCTGAAGCGACCTGGGGCTGGGACTCCTACCGCAAAAAGAACTTTTTTGGACATCGATTGCATCTGATGCAGTTGATCGTCGACGGTGTGGATCTGCCGCTACACCTGATGATAGAAGCAGGCCATGTTGCGGATGTGGTGATGGGGGTGACCTCGCTCGAACGACTGCACAAGCTCCTGCGGCAACACCTGCCAGAGGCCAGGCTGGAGTTTTTGCTCTATGACAAAGGCTACGATGCAGAACACTTCTATCGTTACATCAACAAGTTGGGAGGCAAAGCGTTGATCCCGATGGTCGAGAGAGGTAAGACACCCGTGGATGAAAACAACATCCCCCGCGATAAAAACGGTATTCCTCTGTGCCCGGGAAAGATCCCGATGAAACGGATGGGTTGCAACTATCAGAGAGGGCACACTCGTTACTGCTGTCCAGTCAAATACATCGGTCGTGAGAAACGGACAGAGCTGGAGCGCTGTCCTTTAGGCGTACTGTGTGAGCCAGACTCGAAGATGGGTCCTCTGGTGTACCTGTCTTTTGACGAAAATCCTCGACTGAACACGGCCATTCCGCGGGGTTCCGAGAGCTTCAAGGAACTGTACAAACAGCGCAGTAGCCCGGAGCGATTCTACTCAACGCTAGCAAGCGCAGGGTTGAAAAGCAGGCCGTACCGGCGACAACATCTGTATCTGCTTGGTGCGCTGTGCCACGCGATTGGTGTGCATGCACGGGCCTGGGTGAAAAAGCGCTTTGGCTCGAAGAAAGCTAAGGACGCCCACCAGCTACTGGATTGGGCGGAGTCTCTGTTGAAGTTGGAATGAGCAAAAGTAGGCGAATCTGCCTGCCCAGCTCTCACAAATATTCGAATCCTGCACGTTTTTGGTAGGGTTGGGGACCGGTACGTCTCAAAAGAGGGTTGGGGATGTGGGGTCGTAGGAGTTTGTCGATGGAGGCTTCCGAAGTGTCGGACAAGGGAACTCCCGGGTCAAAAAGAACCGTAGGGAAGAAGGCAAAGTAGCGAAGCCTCCGTCCCTACGCAGTTATCGGTTGCCCTAACCGATAACCCTCTATACCGAAACACGAGTCCATCA
>DASCNA010000292.1:0-2000 GCA_036011305.1 Victivallales bacterium | reverse complement strand
CACCGCAAACACACACACACACACACACACAAACGCAGCCCCTACACCCAACCCACAGGCACAACACAAAAAAATTGGGGTATAAGAGTGAGCTATAATATGATATAGTGCAGCAAAATAGGACATACTACAAAAAACACCCAAACTCACCCCCTCACTTATATCGGCAGACGCCGGGATAATGGTACAAATCGGTTATCTTCGATTTTCCTATGGAGCTGCCTGTTTCCCTTTAAAGCAGGAGCCCTGCGGGAGCCCATGATGATAATGCCCCAATCCCGGAATATGCCGATAGAGGTGAGGGTTTTTTTAATTACTAATCATTATCATGCGTTTGTTCTTTTAATTTCGACTTTTCGTATTTCTGTGAAAAACATAGTCTGGAGGGCGTTTTTGGAGGATCCCTTATGTAGAAAGGTAGTGAATGACCCGGCGCAGCGCTTTGGAATAGGAATTCCCGTCAACTTTTATATGGAATTATTTTTGTCAGGATTTCCTGGATTTGGGACAGCCTGGCAAAGGCATATCTCTGTCCGAGACAGAGATATCTCTGTCTCAGACAGACATATCTCTGTCTCAGAAAGAGAGAGATATCTCTGTCTAAGAGAGAGATATCTTTGTGTCAGAGAGATATCTCTGTCTGAGATAGAGATATCTGTCTCAGAGAGATATCTCTGTCTGAGAGAAGATATATCTGTCGGAAAGAGACATATATCTGTCTTAGACATCTCTATCTCAGAGAGACGTTAAGCAAGAGTGGTCTGGAGCAAGCGTCCGGTGTTTTTTTTGGCTCATAACCAACACTTTTTAAGCAAAAACTGTCTGGAACAGGCCTCCGGCGGGCTCTTCTGGCTCCGAAGCGCATTTCTTTAAGCACAAGTTGAAGCGCATTTCTTTTAAGCACCTCCCCCCCCTGCCGCTCCCGGCCACACCTGTCATACATACCCTCCTCCGTGCTCCGAAATCTGATTTTTGCTTGTTTGTTTCTGATCCACTTAGAACATGTCCCACAGTCGACTTCAAAAAAGGACTGGCTCACTAATAAAACCCAGGCCCAAAAATGAACTTCCAAATCGGCTTCAAATTGATCCCAAAGGGCGCCAAATTCATCCCAAAAGGGACAAAATCTGCAGCAAAAGTTGCGAAACGCTGATGAAGTTATGATTCTTAGGCCATTTTGGGCGCCTTGGGCATCATTTTTGCATTCCTGGAGCTCCTTTTGGGCGCCTTTTGGTTGTCACTTTGGAGGGCGCTCAAAGTGACAACCTCACTAGGCACATATTGGGTGTCTCGGGGCACTTTTGGGGCCGCAAAAGGTGGCCCGAGACACTCAAAATGCGCTCAGAGAGGTTGTCACTTTGAGCGCCCTCCAAAGTGACAACCAAAATGCGCCCAAAAGCAGCTCCAGGAATGCAGAAAATATGCCCAAGGCGCAGAAAAATACCTAAAAAACACAACTTCATCGGCGTTTAGCAATTTTGCCCCTTTTGGGATAATTTTTGCGCCCTTTGGGATCAATTTGAAGCCGATTTGGGTGCCTTGAAGTTCATTTTGGGGCCAGGTTTTATTAGTGAGCCAGTCCTTCTTTGAAGTCGACTGTTGGACATGTTCAACGTGGATCAGAAACAAACATGCAAAAATCAGATTTCGGAGCACGGAGGAGGGTATGTATGACAGGTGTGGCCGGGAGCGGCAGGCATGGGCAGGTATGGGGGGGAGGTGCAGATCGGGTGTCATCAGTTGCCACTGGGACCCCCACTTGCACACGCGCCGGGGGCCAGGATGACGTGAGTTCAACACAAACTCCCTCAAATTAGCGTAGGCACCATATGCGTTTGCTTGCATGCGGTTGCACGTCGATTTTTTTGTTTGGTATTTTTTGTAAGCCGATTTTTTTGTTTGGTATTTTTTTGTATTTTTTGCGGGGGGAGCGACCCCCCCACAAAAAAACAAAAAAAATACCGTCGGTGTCCCCCCGCAAAAATTACAAAAAAATAATC
>DASCNA010000291.1:0-2980 GCA_036011305.1 Victivallales bacterium | reverse complement strand
AAAGCAACCCCCGCGTATATATATATATATATATATACATCTGCCGGGTAAGAGCTCGGAGGGGATTGATCGTCGTCGTCGTTTCTCGTGTCCCCCTCTCCTCCTCCTCCAAAATCCCCCTAAATCCTTCTACATCCTCCTGAATCATCCTAAATCCTCCCGAATCCTCCTAAATCCTTTTAAATCCTCCTAAATCCTCCTAAATCCTCCAAAATCCTCCTCAATCCTCCTAAATCCTCCTCAATCCTCCTGTCACAGCCGGCATTCCCAAACGGGACTTTATTGTCACGGCCGGCGCTCCCAAACGGGACTTTATTGTCACGGCCGGCGTTTTCAGGAACGCCGGCCGTGACAATAAAGTCTCGTTGAGGAACGCCGGCCGTGACAATAAACTCCCGTTTGGGAACGGTTGCCGTGTCCATAAAGCCCCGTTTAGGAACGCCGGCCGTGGCAATAAAGTCCCGTTTACGAACGCCGGCTGTGACAATAAAGTCCCGTTTACGAACGCCGGCCGTGACAATAAAGTCCCGTTTGGGAACGCCGGCCGTGACAATAAGGTCCCGTTTGGGAACGCCGGCCGCGAAAATAAAGTCATGTTTAGGAACGCCGGCCGTGACAATAAACTCCCGTTTGGGAACGTCTGCCGTGTCCACAAAGCTTTGTTTAGGAACGCCGGCCGTGACAATAAAGTCCCGTTTACGAACGCCGGCCGTGACAATAAAGTCCCGTTTACGAACGCCGGCCGTGACAATGAAGTCCCGTTTGGGAACGCCGGCCGTGACAATAAGGTCCCGTTTGTGAACGCCGGCCGCGAAAATAAAGTCCCGTTTAGGAACGCCGGCCGTGACAATAAACTCCCGTTTGGGAACGGCTGCCGTGTCCAGAAAGCCCCGTTTAGGAACGCCGGCCGTGACAATAAAGTCCCGTTTACGAACGCCGGCCGTGACAATAAAGTCCCGTTTACGAACGCCGGCCGTGACAATAAAGTCCCGTTTAGGAACGCCGGCCGTGACAATAAAGTCCAGTTGAGGAGCGCCCGGCCGTGACAATAAAGTCCCGTTCAGGAACGCCGGCCGTGACAATAAAGTCCCGTTTAGGAACGCCGGCCGTGACAATAAAGTCCCGTTCAGGAACGCCGGCCGTGACAATAAAGTCCCGTTTACAAACGCCGGCCGTGACAATAAAGTCCCGTTTACGAACGCCGGCTGTGACAATAAAGTCCCGTTCAGGAACGCCGGCCGTGACAATAAAGTCCCGTTGAGGAACGCCCGCCCGACCCGATAGCCCGCCCGCCCGACCCGATAACCCGCCCGCCCGCCCGCCCGTAGAAAACATTTTCAGAAATCAAATTTTCAAAATGTCATGTGGTCACGGATCGGCTTCCATTTTGGAGCACGGAAAACCGTAAGGTTGTGACAGAAATGAATTCATATAAAATATACGGGGAAATCCTCTTCCAGAAAGTTGCGTCATGTTATTTATTACACTTTGTACAGGATAGATCCTAAACAAACATACTCAGGATCATCGAACGATGACACTGCAACCCTCGTTGGGCTGCCCTGCTGCTGATCTGCTGGATCAAGCGAAAGTGCGGGCGCCTCTTCGATTTTTTGAGATATGTGTACATGTATGGCTCATATTGTCTTCCTACTATTAGCTGTGTGCCGCTAAGGTATGTACACATATGGTATACTCCGTTGTTGCCGCTGTCAGTCAACAAGACAAACGAGTGACACAAATGCGCAAAGGAAGGAACATGAGGTAGGGCACACGGAGATCACCGAGCAACCCCAACTCTGTCCCTCCCGAGTGGAACCAGGAGCCCGATCCCCTAACAATTGACCACATAAGGCGGTAGATCGGGAGTGTACTCTCTTGTCATTTTTGGGGTGCCCGAAAGGGTCCGCATTCTTGTGACCGCGTGCGGTCACAAAAAATGACCCAGTTTGGACCACATTTTGTCCCAAATTGGCTACCTTACTCAGACTCAGACATATTAATATCAGGGTCGTCCAATGACGTAGACCGTATTGGCAAAGGAGGCTCAGGCAGTGCTACATGCTCCGTATCGGGCACCGGGAAAACGACCTCCGATGGAGCTGCACTTGGCAACGTTTCCGCACTAGGTGCACTACATGTTGCTGTGTGTGTGACTGTATGTATATTACTATCTATCTGTGCTCTATCATTGGAAGATTTGGATGTATGCATGCTGTGTATATTGACATTACTGCCACTGGATATGGCTAGGCTGCTATTAGATTGCAACAAGCTAACAGCTGTACTATCGCTATTATATACTTGTTCAACAATTTGAGCAGAAAATGGCAGCCTAAAGGGTAGAGGATGAAGAATGGGGTTAGTAGGCGGAGCTGACAGCCTCCAGCCGTCAGAAAAGGCGCCCCCCAAATTCCTCTTCAGCGAAAGGTTTGGGTCCATCTCTCTGAGCTGTGGATGGATCCCATCAAATGCTGTCCTCCTCATTATCCTTATCTGGGACGTGGAGGCAGACAGATTTTCTTCCTCTGCACCTATCTTACTCTTTTGAGTATGATAAATATATGTGTATAGAAAGGCAGTGTCGATAGCAAGTTCGAAGTCGAGCAAATATTGCTTAGCAGTATTCGCATCGAATCGAGCTGGCCACTCCATAGCCTCTCCCACTTCATCCAATTCCACAAGGTCCCTCAGATTATTGTCTGGATTTTTGGAATACGGATTTATAATTTTGTGTATATATGTATTTGCTATCCCCTTACTTCTACCAGCTCCTGGGTACCCTGCTTTGGGGACAGGAGTGGAGCCTGATGTGACCGGAGCCCCAGGATACGGGATTCCTCGCACATTAAAAACAATCCTTCATTTTTTACTCAAGTGTCACGTTGCTGTTACCATTGCTTTCTGTGCTGATTGCGCTGCATGCCCGTTTTTAAGTTTAGTATCCATATGGTGCCGACCAAAAATCATATTCCGGAAC
>DASCNA010000290.1:0-2564 GCA_036011305.1 Victivallales bacterium | reverse complement strand
CTGTTAAAAACTATTAAAAAAAAACTCAAAACATATTGTTTTACAATGAATTAAACACTTTTTCCAAAAACATCAGCTTTTACATTGAATTATGTATTTTGTTCATGACAAATCTTTATTCTTCAAAAACATAATGTTTTACGATGAATTGTTCATTTTTATACCCCCTTCACAAAACATCAGTGTTTACAATGAATTTGACGACTTTGCTATAAAAGCATTATTTTTTACAATGAATTTGATCGCCCGCTCCAAATAGTTTAAAAATCACACAAAACATAATATTTTACAATGAATTATGCTCTATTTTTTTCAAAAAACTAAGTTTTTACAATGAATTATACACCGTGCGGCTGGGAGCCATTTTTGGACCTTTTTGGCACCGGGAGGGGTCAATGGCAGAGCCGAGCCGAGCCGAGCCGAGCCGGGCCGGGCCGAGCTGAGCCGAGCCGAGCCGGGCCGGGCCGGGCCAAGCCACGCCGAGCCGAGCCGGGCCGGGCCGAGCCGAGCCGAGCCGAGCCGGGCCGGGCCGAGCCGAGCCGAGCCGAGCCGAGGCGGGCTGGGCCGAGCTGTTTTTCTTCACCCCCCGGGGTGGCCTCCAAATCTATGATCATTCTTGAACCGGACCCAACGAGCATCAGTCATATATATATATAGAGAGAGAGAGAGAGTGCCCTTTTGTTAAGATAGTTTCAGTTGTTCATGCACTTGTGTATTATTCTTAGTAGTATAGCGGTCCAGCTGATAGTGGTCCAGAAAATAGTGGTCCATCAGATAGTGGTCCGGCAGATAGTGGTCCAGCAGGTAGTGGTCCAGCAGATAGTGGTCCAGCAGATAGTGGTCCAGCAGATAGTCGTCTAGCAGATAGTGGTCCAGCAGATAGCGGTGCAGCAGATTGTGGTCCAGCAGATTGTGGTCCAGTTGATAGTGGTCCAGCAGATAGTGGTCCAGCAGATAGTGATCCAGGAGATAGTGCTCCGGCAGTAGTCCAGCAGACAGTGGTCCAAAAAGGATAGTGGTCCAGCAGATAGTGGTCCAACAGATAGTGGTCCAGCGCATAGTGGTTCAGCAGATAGTAGGTAGTGTCGCAGCAGATAGTGGTCCAGTTGATAGTGGTCCGGTAGATAGTGGACCAAAAAGTAGTGGTCCAGCAGATAGTTCTGCAGAGCCACTCTGGAGATCTGAATTACTGCAATGATATGATAGAAAAATGTGCACCCGGATACTGTAAAGTGCAATGGGAAATGTCGCACGCGTACTTTGGACATGGATTCCGCCACCTACTGCAACGCCACTCTGGAGAGCTAGATTACGGCAAAATGTAACAGAAATAGTGCACACGGATTCTGGACACGGATTCCGTCATCTACTGCAGAGCCACTCTGGAGAGTCCTATCGGCAGATGCCAGGATTCTGTTACCTGTCTACTTGCTTCCAAAGGAAGCTGTGATGCAGGATGTGCAGGAGCACTGCGGCGCCATGTGAACCATTCTGGTTGCCCTGTCACCTGTTCCGGTGACGCTGTGAACCGTTCCGGTGACCCCGTGAACCAATCCGCTTACCCCGTGAACCATTCCGGTTACACTTTGCACCCCGTGTGTTCTCTGCACCGCCCCTGTCATGCTGTCCTCTGCGGCGCCTGCCCTGTGAACCGTTTCGGTTGCCCTGCAAACTGTTCCGGTTGCACCGTGAACCTTTCCAGTTATCCTGAGAACCAATCCGGTTACATGCCCCGTAAACCTTTCTGGTTACACTTTGCACCCCTTGCATCGCTGCATTCCAATTACACTTTGCACCCCATGCATCCTCCCACTGTCCTCCGCAGCACCTGTAGCTCACTTACCCTTGCGGCGAGCCAGCCTGCCAACCTGCCAAGGGCTAGCCTTCTAGGTTCTCCACTAGGGTCAGGGCTTGGTCCCTTAACTGGCTTAACATTTCGGCCCTTACTTTACCTTGTGGCCAGCCGGCCCAGTGTTCTAGTAGGGCTTGGGTTTGCTCCCTTAGCTCACTTAACCTTGTGCCATGCCGCTTGCCTTCCAATCTTCTGGTTGGGTCTGGGCATGGGCCGCTTAACTTACTCAACCTTGTGGCTGGCCAGCCTGCAAGCCTGCAAGGACGCCCGCTGGGCCTAAATTCTTACATTGAAGCTGCCAGGGTATAAATAATGATCAAATCAGCTTTCCAAGCCTCTCCAGAGACAGTCAAAGAGGGCGAGAATCACATAAACATAAATAGCCGCCTTTAAAGGGCGGTTGATCGGGAGTTAGGGGGGGAATATATACGGATTTGTTTCCAATGTTCAAAAAGATATGTTTTGATGAATGTTGCAGAAAAACTAATTTTATAGTGTGTTTTTTGAGGATCCATCCTGTACAAAGTGTAGTAAATAACATAGCGCAACTTTCTGGAAGAGGATTTCCCCGTATCTTTCATAGGAAATTAGTTTTGTCGCAACATCATGTGTTTTGGTACTCCAACATGGAAGCCGGGCCGTGTAATTTGAAAAAGTTAAAGAACAACATGAAACGAAACATTTGAAAGTTTAAAGAAAACAACATGAAATT
>DASCNA010000289.1:0-1856 GCA_036011305.1 Victivallales bacterium | reverse complement strand
GTAGAAGCTGTCAATGGTGTCGTGCAGGTTCCACAAAGAATTGGAGGGTAGGAGAGACACGTTTCTGTTAGTCCATGCAAAGGTGAGCTCTGGGAGGAGGTCCATGCACTTGCATTTTGTAGTTTTCCACAATTAGACGGCCTGATACAAGCCACCAAAATTATCCTTAATGTTGTTCAGATCGGTCCAATCAACAATGAGTTCGACCCAATTCATCAACCTTGCTAGCTGTTCATTGGCTGCCGCTAACCCGCCAATGTGGCCCAAAGTGCGGGAGTACTCTCCAACCTTGGAAGAGCTGCGCGGCGCAACGACGGGTATTGTAGTAGTGATTGGTAGCTTGCTGCGCCCAAGCGTCCACGTCTTATCCTGGCCATCAAGAACAATCTCGTAGTAGTCCTCGCCGGCCTTGCTGAAGGTAGTCCATGCCGCATCCATGTCCTCTTCATTGATGGCCTTCTCAAAGTCACTCCAGTGTCGATCCCAAGCCTGTTTGCCAGCAATGTCTCGCTGTAGTTCACTAAGCGTGTCGATGTAGTCGACTGGGAAGGGTTTCGGGCGCTTCGCAGTCTCTGCCACTGAATTGTACTTTCCCATATCAAAGTAGGTGCACAAGCCAGAATGATTTCGGCCACCATGTCCAAGTACTTGAAAGCCAACAATGATGTTGCGCGCTGCACAGTTTGCAAATGTGTGGTCAATGCGGGTCGCCCCATGAGCCGGCTGTACACGATCCCACATTTCGTCTGCACTGTACGTTGGTTGAGTAGCTTGGTACAGCTCACCGAGGTCGTGCCACCAATTGGTTGCCAATGCCTGAGCTACCACGCAATTGTTCTCAGCACGCATGTTGAGATCCACACACAAGACGACCGGTATGTTTCCAAGAGTGGCACCAATGAAGAAACTGGCAGCCATTAGTCGGCTGGTTTTGTTGCGCAAGAAGGGGTCGCTCGCGGAGCCACTATGACCATAGATGTTGATGATGGCCGAAAGTTGTCCTTTAGGATAGTTGCACCAATGAGATGCAGAAGCGCGTTGTGTCCTCGAGCGCCTCGATCTCGGATTTGCGAAGTTCAGGTTGTACGAGTTTGCCTTGGCCCCTTGCACCAATACCAACACCTCCTTGGACTGCGCCATAAGGGGATAAGATACGCTGTTTCTTTTTGTACCTGGTATGTGGGAGTGGCGCTGCAAAGTGCGTCTTCCATCCATGGCTCGTTCATGCTTGGCGGATACCATCGCTCCGACACTAAGTTTAACTTCTTGCCATGCGTAAGTTAGTATTCATGCTGTCAATGTTGTGCTGTAAAAGTCTCGTTAACGAAGTGTTCGGGATTTTGCTGTTTGGCCGCTCTTCATCTGTACAGCGAAGTGCAGGCAACATTGGAGCCAAAGGTTTGGCAAGTCCAGGAACAAGAGCTTCACCAATACGCTTGTGGTCAATGGGAAGGTTGTCTCCAATAGCTTGCAACGGGGTGGTATAGACAGCGCTTGCAAGGAGAGTGCATATAATCCACAGAAAAAATGCATCGAAAAATGAATATCGACCTCACCTGGGCTTTAAGTAAGCGTCCTATATTGGCATGTACACGTCATCGAGAAGGTGAGCGAGCCTTCCTAGCACTCTTGGATGGGTTGTCTTCCGCTCCATTTGGTGCAGGGTGCCGTCCTAGTACTCTTGCCTGTGGTTTCCCATCCTCAGCAACCAGCATTGTAGCATCGCTTGTTTGAACGGTGCCACTCGCAGTAGCCCTACCGGACATGACCGCAGCCGTCGCCTCCTGGAGTTGAGCAGCTGCCAACGCGGCTGAAGCGGCAGCTTCCGTTGCAGCTTGCGTAGCAGCACGCATCTT
>DASCNA010000288.1:0-3098 GCA_036011305.1 Victivallales bacterium | reverse complement strand
GAGTTCCTGACATCATGGCCTCCAAGGGACTTTCACCCTCAAGTCACTTCTTGTTTAACTTTCGTTTTACAATTGAGAGCGCCATCCATGGCGCTCCACGCCATGCCTGGCGCACATCGGGTAGGAGGCCCAGTCGCCCAGGCCGTCCTCCCACACCACCGTGCGTACGGTTCCGTACACGGCGGTTCAAATAAGAGACTTCACTTAATAATATGATCCAAGAGCGAAATGAGTCCGAGGACTCGCAGGTCTTTATTCCTGTAAGCCACGTGCATATGAGATGCTGACCCATTCCACCACGGTCCACGTCCTGTAGCCGTAGCCTTCTTTGCTCTCTCCGCATCTACCCCAAGGGCGACTAAACGCTTATAACGGGTCTTTGGAACTTTCCACTGCCTCCAAGCAATTGTCCGGAGTCGGTGTCGGATCCATTGATCTACTTCGATGAGGGTCTTCTTAACCTCGCATAACCTAAAGTAATTCGCCCACCCTTTCAGGTATCGGCTTATTCTCTCTGCGGTCCGTTCGAGGGCCTGACCTCTTCCCCTTTTCGTGAACACCCTGATCTTCTGCTTCAGCCTCTTAATCGATGCTGGAGACGGTTTGAGCCTCGGTCGCTTGTTCATCGTGACTGTATAGCCAAGAAAAGCTCGCTTCCAAGGCCGATCAACTGCGCTCTTCTCTCCATTGACCCTCAGCTTGAGCCTCTTCTCCAAGAACTCGGTTATAGAGTCCATCACCCTCTCGCCTGCCCTACGGCTGAACACGTAGATGTTGCAGTCGTCAGCATATCGGCAGAAGGCGTGGCCCCTCTTCTCAAGTTCTCGGTCAAGGTCATCAAGCATAATATTAGATAGGATCGGTGAGAGAGGACCCCCTTGGGGAGCGCCCTCTGCCCTTACCGAGACTAGACCTCCTCTCATCATACCCGCTTTTAAATATCGGCGGATGAGCTGTAGGAGGCTTTTGTCCCCTATTCTTCTCGCGACTCTGCTCATCAAGATGTCGTGGTTGATACGATCGAAAAACTTTTCGAGGTCGATATCCACCACCCATCTCCTCCCTTCAGTCATGAACCGTTGGGCCGAGAGCACCGCTTGACCCGCACTTCTATTTGGCCGAAAGCCGTAGCTGTGGGCCGAGAAATCGGGGTCGAAGATTGGAGTTAGGACTTGGGCGATCGCCTGTTGGATCAGGCGGTCTATTACGTTGGGGATTGAGATCTTGCGTACCCCCCCTTTGGGCTTCGGGATCTCGACGATCCTCACCCCTCCGGGTTCGTACTCTCCTCTCTGTAGTTCGTCTTTAATGCGTAGCCACTCCTCTCTTAGGTAGTTGGAAAGCTCGTCAACACTCATACCATCGGGACCTGCGGCCCCTTTGTTTCGTCTGACTCGCCCCAACGCTTGAAACATGTTGTCTCGTTGTAGAACACGCTCCATCAGATTATTATGTTTAGGTTGGGTTGTAATCCTCAAACGCCGTGTGATTGGGTGCTCAGTATCCCTATCCATGGAGGTTCCGCCTCCACTGCTCAGGTACTGCGAAGTCTTCCCAAACTTCATGCCAGCCTCCTTCTGTCACATCGAGATTTTGGACCCACCGCTCTTATTCGTTCCGGCCTTCGGTCGCTACATCGACCTACTATGCCTTCTGCTGACTTCTGCTCTCTTATCGGTTGATCTTTCGATCTCCCTAGCACGTGGCCCGAGAGCAGATCTCCCAGGGTAAGGCGTGTGACCTTCCCTCCGCATCCACCTGGTATACGTCCGCCCGTTCCGGATGTCTTGGGGCTTTGAGAACCGACGCTCCCTCGCCCACGGACGACCGCCTCGTACCAGATTTGTGTTCCTTGGATCGGAGTTTTGTCTTCAGCTTCCTTCAGATTCCACCTCGCGGTGGACACCCTTGCTGTTCGACTATTCAAGCAGCGGGTGACCTTGTCTAGTTCTTTGTGATACAGTAGCCTTTTATGGAGGAGAGATTGATGTATCGAATCGAATTGACAGCAAAAGAAAAAGAGTCCTTGCAATCTACCTTTAAGAGTACTGATGATTATCGACTTAGAGATCGTTGTCAGGCAGTTCTTATGGCCTCTCGGCAACGTGTTCGCAAGCAGATCGCCCAAGATTTGGAGATTGATACAAGAACTTTGACTCGCTGGCTTGAGGCATATAGGAGAGATGGTCTCGAAGGTTTGAGGATCCAATGGGCTCCTGGTGCAGAAGGTCTGATCCCCAAAGAGCTGGCCCCTGAGATCATAGAATGGGTCAAGTTGGGTCCTGTTGATTGCGGACTTGACCGAGCCAACTGGACTTATGAAGAGCTTGCGACTTACCTACACCACAAAAAGGGAATTAAAGTTGGACGCACGACCATGAGAGTTTTTTGTGCCAAACATAATATCCGTCCTTACAAGCCAACTTATGATTACCGAAAAGCTGACCCACAAGCTCAAGAGAAGGCTAAAAAAAAGCTAGAGGAGATTAAAAAAAAGCCCAAAATCAAGAGCTCATCTTGCTGAGTCAGGATGAGGTCAAGTTTTCAATGGTACCGACGCTCCAAAAGACACTTGGTTTGAAGGGACACCGCCTGATTGTAGGGAACGATGATAACAAAGATAACGTTTATATGTTCGGTTCTCTGAACCTCGTTAGTGGTGACTTGACGACAAATCTGGTGGAATGGCCCAAGAATAAAAAACAAAGAAAAAGTTCATTACAGCAGACTTTTATCAAGCATCTTGAACAAGTCGCTAAAAAGTATCCAGCCAAGAAATATCCAGAGGTTGTTCTAACGATAGACAATGCTTCGTGGCATCAAGGCGAGCAGCTCAACAAGTTGCTTGAGAAGCATACTCACTTAAAACTTTTCCGCCTTCCACCATATAGCCCAAAACTTCAAGTTATAGAACGGTTTTGGAAGATACTCAGGAGAAGAGCCACTCATAATCGCTTCTTTATCTCGATGACCCATATGAGAAAAGCGATTCGCAACAGCATTTGTTACTACCAAACCATCAAGCAGCGTATACTTTCGCTAATTGAGTCTCCTCGAAAAAGGACAAAGTCACCCACTGCTTGAATAGGAGAGACGAG
>DASCNA010000287.1:0-2670 GCA_036011305.1 Victivallales bacterium | reverse complement strand
GTCAGCTCTGGGAGGCTCTGGCGGAGCTCTGGGAGGCTCTGGCGGAGCTCTGACTTGCTGGCTGGCTGAAACGACTCCTGTCGCCTTACGGCGGGTTCTATATATACAATTATATATACATTTGTATATGGATATGTTATATGTATATATTATATCCCCTCACTCATATTTAAGATGCAATGTTCGGTTTAAGTTTCAATGTAGGATTGAAGTTTTAATGTAGGGTGTCTGTGAAGTCAAAGGATGTCTGTGAATTCTTGGTATTCGGATGGTTTCTATGAGTTCTGAGGATGTCTAAGAATTCGTCGGATTTCTGTCTAGTGGTCACACCCTACTATGACACAAGTACCTAGTATGGCGCAAGGCGCCGCCTAGCTATCGCATGATGTTGCCAACTTGTGTAAGAAAGCTCCCTCCAAAACACACAAATTTGAAAGCATTTCTGGAAGGCGCTCATCCAGAACTTGTATCAAAAGTATTTGTTTAGATGGATTGGTCATGGAAAGTCAAACAACATATTGCTCCGGAGCGCTGAGGCGCTCTCTCACGCACGGCGCCTGTCATCAATTTGGGGGCTTTGGGAATTCATATCCGAAACTTCCGGAGCATCCGGATCTGCCAGAAATGGCGCCATAAAGCGTAGCTCGGACCGCCCCTTCCGCAAACGCCTGGGGCCAGGATGACGGCACTTAAAAAAACTCCCTCAAAGTATTGTTAATATTCTAAATCAGATTGCGCACGTGGTGTGGTGTGCCAGCTCCCTGGCATGACCTTGCCACGAGGACGCTGAGCAAACGAACGCCTACGCGGAAGAGCGGTTGAACCTCTGAAGCAGAAATTGCTTCACATCTGAGGGCGCGTCAAAGCAACAATAATGCGCATCAAACTCATGTCTGAAAGATGATTACTGGCCTTATGATGAATGAAACTCCAAGGCAAACCGGGCCTGTGGACATGTGTTCTGTGTTGCTTCACTCCGGCAAACCAGATCATCGTAAAGTATGCTTGGGTCATTTTCTGATGTTCTCGTTGGGCTGCCATCTCCAAGCACTAGCAACTAACACACAAGCCCAAAGCCCACCACCTACTTACTTGAGCCGGAAGCATTTGGTTTCTGCAAACGCGTCAGCATGTGTCACCCGCCCCACAAGCTAGATAAATATTTTCCGCCAATCGGAAAGCATCCCCCAAACAGATGCACGAAAAGAGCTAAAGTTGCAAACACCTCCACCGAGCACAGGGCAACACTGAACCCCCATTTCCAGAACATACAGCAATTCTGGTTAGCAGAGTTGTTACAAACAACGTTTGGCTGCGATCTCGTACGGCTGATGTTGCATTGCGCAACAAGTGTCACACTGGGGCTGCGTTACTGTAGCCGGATGCACCTGCACATACATGCGAGCAAGCTACTGCACGTACGCACACCCCATTCCAATCTTCACCGTCATACGCCGGATCAAATTCTTGGATTGCTTCCATATGAACCGGAAGTTGACGTGGCTTCTTGCTCTCGATTGTACCTGCCGCTGCGGCCGGCATGGCGGCGGCTTCTGGCCTTTGCGGCGGCGCCGCCGGGGCGGCTGCTGCCGGTTCTGCCGCGGCCTTCGAAGTCGGCGGTGCGTCGGCGGCGACTTCTTGGGCCGGTTCTGCTGCGGTGCTCGTTTCTGTCGCCTTTGGAGTGGCCTTCGGCACGGACTTTGAAGTGGATTTCGGCTGGGCCTTGGCCTTCGAGGCTGGCTTCTTGGGCGATGCCGGCATGACAGGCTTCCTAAGACCTGGCGGCAACATGCTATAGCACATGAGCTACAGGCGAACTCCAAAAGCGCCGCATTTACATAAACACGCAGCTCCCCTACACACAAATCTTCAAATATAATGCGATGCAGAGTCATCTGAAACTGCATCACTAAACGTTTGCTCTAAATGAGATGCACGAGTTAGAAAGCATTCAGCGATGCAATTTAGCTGAAGCTGCTACCATGCTTTATTTGAAGATGTGTTTCTGAATGAGATATCTCATGGAGAATATACTTTCAGCGATGCAAGTTCAGCTGAAATTGCATACCATTATAGTCGGAGATGCTTTCTGAATGCGATATCGCACTCAGAGCAAACATTCAGTGATATAGGTTCAGCTGAATCTGTATCATGTTCTCCTGAGTGGGATATCTCACTCAGGGCAAAAACTCAGCCATACAATTTCAGCTGAAATATCAACCTGTTGGTTTAAAGAAATGCCCATGCAATTTCCGCATGTAGTTTGTAATGTCTCCAAGTTAGGTTTTGCATTACACTTCGTATTCCTGCGTTTGTTCTCGCAAAGAACACGAAAGGGAGGGTCACATTCTCAGGCATAGAAAAGGAAAGGGAGGGCCCCATTTCTTTGCATGCCCATGTGTCCCATTGACGCAGCACGGCCGGTCTTGGGGAATCTGCAGCGGTCGCGGCCTCTAGAGGCCGCGCCTTCAAGAGCCGCCACCACCGCACATGTCCCAGCCGCCACATCCCGGAGACAGCAACATGTTTTCTCAAGGATGCGACAATGCAGAGGCTTGGGCAACACGATTGCCATGCGTGGCTCCACACACAATTTGCGCATCAACACAAAAAACAAAAACATTTGCGCCGATGGCTCTACAAAGCGCAATGGATCATAGCAACGAGTTG
>DASCNA010000286.1:0-19821 GCA_036011305.1 Victivallales bacterium | reverse complement strand
GTATATCTTTCCTCATAGGTCAGTTGTTTATAGATTTTCATATTCAACCCTTAAGTTTGCCGCTTAAAAGGTCGAATTATATAGCAACTGACCTTCTTAAGCAAATTTAGGGTTGCACTTCGAACTTGAATCTAGCATTCCTTGATATCCTGTATCTGTCCATATCGTTACATCTGAAGGAATATGACTTAATGTATCTTCTTTATCCAGCTGTTTTTTGTCATGTATTTTTCCATTTTTAGTTGGTGAAACAAGCAAAATTCTTTTTTTATCATCTGCTATTATCGTATTTTTTCGTGTGTGAGTTTTCTTCTTTCCAGAATATCTATTAATTTGCTGTTTGGGATTTTTGGGTCTTTGAACTCTCCTTTCTGTACCATCTACGAATATATCTTTGATATCTGCAAATGTTCGTTCAAATTCTTCGATACTGGTAACCTTGCGTTTAGGTAAAACACATTTCCTATCCAAGAGAGTTTCTAATATTGGCATTAATGCTTTATACCATTTACAGGGACGACTTCTGTCGACACCAAAAACAAATCCTGCCAAATCGAAAGTAGGATATACTTTGAAGTAAAAAAGAATGAAAAATAATTTCTTGTTCCCATTGCCTATAGCTCCTTTTCTACCTCCACCAGGTTTCCTTTGACGCTTTTTAGCAGATGCCTTTTCCTGTAATATTTGTTCAAATCCTACTAATAATTTATTAAATTCATCAATACTTACACCTGTTAAACTTTGCATGATACGGTCATTCTTAAAGACTAAACGTAGATTCATATATTTTTTATCTCAGTATTTTTAAAATATTAAGTTCATAAATGAACCATAATTAAGACATAAAATCATCTATTTCGCAACAGGTCTAATAGAATCCATAGCGGCATCATCATTTATTATTTAAATTCAGAAAAACTTCCATCTATAGTAATTTTAGTTTTTTCTAGTAGGTTATTTATTTGAATTCTACAATATATTTCTGTTTTTTTCGAAAATATTATTAAAAGGGCTGAATAGAACTTCACTAATATATTGAATTAATACCGCCTACTGGATCATTATTAAAATCTGACTCTTACTGCCTTACAGCTAAGAGCTTTCGCCCCAGCAATAAAATCTGGTGTATAGGGAGCAGCACCTATTCTAGGAACATTATGAGCAATCATATATGTTTTAATTTCACTAAAACATTTATTATTCCAAATAATAATAGCTACAGGTAGCTTTGTTACTACTCCACTTGCTAATTAGCTAAAAGTAAACTGGGCATAACCATCTCCTAATTAATACTACAACAAGTTTATTCAGTTTAGCTAATTTAGCACCAAAAGATATAGATATAGCTAAACCTAATACACCACCGCCACTAGCTGAGTGAAAATATATTCGTAGTTTATCTGTATCATATTGCCAAACAGCATACTAAGTAGACAATGTTGAGCTTCCTGCAACAACAACGCTGGGTAAAGATTTCCTTATTGTATCAAAAAATTTGTTAACATCATTGTTATAAAAAATATCTTCTTTCATTTTACGGTGAAGTATAGAAACACGCTTAGCTTCATTTTTATTTAGTTTGTCCTCAACTGAATTAGTTATAGATTTAATAGTCAATGCAGAATCCCTTACAATTGGTAATGATGGTCTAATATTGCGACATAATTGTTCGGATTCTATGTCTATGCGTATCAACTTACAACAATGTCCTTTTATCAATATTAATAGTCTTTTTATCTAAAGCAGCCCGTAGCTTAAAGAACTATCTTTTAATTGTTTTAAATAATAAATAATAAATAATAAAAATAGAGATGTACTAAAATGACAGCTAAAATAACAATATTATGTAACGATAAAGTAGAATTATTCAGTTCATATATCGGTGAACATGGTTTCTCCTGTTTTATTGAAACTGATCAGGGAAATTACCTTTTTGACACTGGACAGGGTCTAGGTATCATACATAATGCACTACTTCTAAATAAAAATTTAAGAGATATTAATGGTATAATACTTAGTCATGCACATTATGATCATACCAGTGGTTTAGAAAGTATACTTAGAGTTACGGGTGATAATAAAATTTATGCTCACCCTGATATATTCGATAAAAAATATGACTGTAAGAAAGGAAAAACAGAATATACCGGAATTAGGTATTCTGTAGACTACCTATCTAACCTTGGAGCTGAGTTCATTCTAAATCGTGAATTTTCAGAAATAGGCACAGGTATTTACCTAACTGGAGAAGTTCCAAGAATCAATGATTTCGAACAATCTCTTACAACTCAATTTGTAGAACATGCTAATATAAGAACTAGAGATAACTTTAAAGACGATAACTCACTAGCTATAGATACTGATCAAGGCTTAGTAATTATTTTAGGGTGTGCACATGCAGGGATAATAAATATTTTAGATTATTTTACAAAAAAACTAAATAAAAAGATTTATGCAGTTATCGGAGGAACTCATCTACATCCTGCAGATGAACACAGAGTAAAGAAAACAATTGAGTGCCTTAAAACTTACGACATTAAAAAAATTGGTACATCCCACTGTACCGGTTCAAAAGAAATTGACATAATTAAAGCATTCGGAAATAGATTTTTTGAAGCTTCTGTAGGTACAAAGCTTCATATTGGTTCCGATAAAATAGGAAAAAGTATAGATCAAGGAGTTATTAATCATGATTAAATATATTATAGTTTTTATTATTTTATTTCCATTAGGCGCTATAAATTCAGTGCTTTATGCTCCTGCATTACCATACATTCAACAATCACTGCATCTTTCAACCGGCACAATAAAAAGCTCAATTACATATGCACTGCTTGGCTACACAATCAGTCAAGTTATATACGGGCCTTTAGCAAACATTTATGGAAGAAAAAGAATGCTGATAACTGGTATGACAGTTGCAATACTAGGGTCAATATTATCTTTAATTGCTGCATATAGCACTAACTTTAATACTATGCTGATATCAAGAATTATAGTAGGCCTTGGAGCAGGCTCTGGTTTAATTTTAGTTTACACGATGATAAACGATTTATTTACCGGAGTAAGAGCAAGACAGGTTACATGTGCAGCAGTAATGGCAGTAGCTTTTGCTCCTGGTATAAGCAGTATTATTGGTGGTTATTTAACACACGATTTTGGCTATAGAAGTTGTTTTATATGTTTACTTATTATAAATATTATAGGATTGTCTGCAGTGTTCTTTATTAAAGAAACTTATAAAGGAAATAAGATAAAATTAAACCTGAAAGAAATTTACTCAGGCTATAAAAAGGCAATAAAAAATTATACAGTATTAAAATATTCAATTCTATATGGGTTAATGTTAATAATAATCTATAACCTGGTAGCAGTAGCTCCTTTTATAAGTACATATCAGTTCAAAATGTCTGCAAGCAGATTTGGTACTGTTTTCTTTTTCTCTTATCTTGGCTATGCATCGGGTAATATCTGTGTAATGATATTGGTTAAATATTTAAAAGAAAAACAGATGATTAAAATTGGCATAACAATAATTTCAATGATGCTTTTACTTATGCTATGTTTAGATTATTCTTCAAGATTGAATGCTTTAGGCTTCTTTATAATTACTTTTATTATGTTAATAGGTATTCCTTTTGTAATTGTAAACTCTTCAGTACTTGCATTTAAATCACATAATGATAAGGCATGTGCGTCAGCTATTGTTAATTTTGTAAGTATGGCAATTGCCACTATTTCAGTAACAGTGCTAGGTTATTTTTCGATAACAAATACTAAATCATTAATTTTTATCTTAATAGGAACATCAATTGCAGCTATATTAATTAACTTTTTATTCAAACCAGAAAATGGAAAAATTAAGGTGGTTTCTTCAAATACTCCTTTACTTGAGCCAATGAATTAAAGTTATAAGCGCTGATAAGAAATATTTTTCCTTTCTTATCAGCCCTACATTGCCTATTATTTATTTAATCAAAGGAGGGATCAATTCCCCAACCCTTACCCCGAAAAAATAGCTATATTAGGTATTGATAAAAAATTATAGATTTTTAAGGTTACCTTACACATAAATAAAGATAGAGGTTATCTTTTTCTTCTTACTCTTTCCATCTCCATGAATTTACAAGAAATTGTAGTTTACACATAAACCTATTTACATTATCAGGTTTTTTTTGATAAAATTTAGCTATATAAATTTATTGAAAATTAAGTTTTTTTAAGTCATATTTTGATAGTTTATTTAGTGTATGCTCATTATAACGTATTTTATCTAAAATAGCATTTGCAAAAGAAGTGAAGATAATACCAATGATAATTATATATAAATAAGTTTAACTAATATATTGTTATTGGTGAAAACAAACGGTTATTTTTTAGACTGATATATTGTATGAGAATTGTAGTGGATTTTTGATTTTAAAGCCATATATTAACATATAATTACACATAAAGATATCAGCAATAACAAAACATAAATTGTTGATAATAAATTATATATAAGCATAAATAAAAACATATAAAAATATGGTCGGCAGATTTAGGATCTAGTGTCTTACGACGTGCGGGTTCGAGTCCCGCCTCGCGTACCATATTAGTGTTTATGGGGATGAACATGAAAAAACTTTTGATTACTGTAATTTTTGTTATGTTTTTGTCAGTACCGTTGATAAGCATGGCTTCTTCTCGCAAGGCTTACTACAAAATCGATATAACAAATATGTGCAAATTCAATATTGCTGTAATTGCTTTGAATTCAAAATGGATAACTCCAATAACCAGCATAACCATAATGCCCTTTCAAACGTATAGCTTTAAGCAAAAATTAAATTCTGGCAAAGTAAATCTTGCTGTTTCGGATCCATCTGAAGTATGGGGCAAAATTTCATTTGATAATGGACAATATACTGGACATAAAAACTATAAAAATAAACCTATTCATTTTCTCCTGTTCAACAATCAAAAAAATGATTTAGAAATAACATCTTTATAAATATGTTATATCTATTTGATTTGTTCAAAAAAATGGTTTCAATTAGATAATAGAATTATTAATAATTATAAATAAGGTTTTTTATGGCTACTTCAATAGGTATTACCGGGCAATTAGGCTTTATAGGATCTCATTTATTCAGTTCTTTAAGAGTAAAAGATGATATCAGAATTATACCTTCTAATGATGACCTGTTTATTCATAAAGATATTCTTTGTAATTTTGTAAAGTGTTGTGATGTAATAATCCATTTAGCAGGAATGAGCCGCGGTTCAGATCAACAGGAAATATATGATACTAATATATTATTGATAAGACAACTTATTGAAGCTATGCATGAAGAACATGCAACACCTAAAGTACTATTTGCTTCTACCATTCATCATGATCATGAAACACTGTACCATAAATCCAAACGCGATGGAGCTATACTTTTTAATAAATGGGCAGAGGAAACTAATTCTGATTTTACTACACTGATACTGCCAAATGTTTACGGCCCCTTTGGCTGCCCTTATTTTAATTCATTTGTCTCTACGTTCTGTCATAAAATAGCAAATGGCGAGTCACCTGAGATTATTGAAGATAACCCTGTTCAGTTAATATATATAAACAATTTATGCAACAGGATTTATAACATAATAAATGAAGAAATTAAAGAGAACATTTATTACGTTCCACATGATGTAGAAAAATCAGTATCTGAAATCCTTACTCTTCTGAAAAGATTTAGGAACCTTTACATTTTGGGAGGAACTATTCCAAATTTTAAAAATGATTTTGAGTTATTTTTATTCAATACTTTTATCAGCTATATAGATATTATTGTAAAAGGTAGCAGTTAAACTCTAGCTATTCGTAATTTTGAGTTGTAAATTTTCTTATTATTGATCACTATTTTTTGTATATAATTGTAAAAATTAGTAGTTAAGCTCTAATTAGCAATAATATAAATATGCCTCTTATATTTTTTAGTATTTAGTTAAAAATTTTTTCATTTGCTGTATATTAATGTATTTTATTTTATGAAAAATTTATTTGAGGTTAAATATGGCTATTGATTATCAGAAAGAAATAGTTGATAAAATATCTAAATTAAAAAAAGAGAAAAATGCAATCATTCTTGCGCATAATTATGTTCTTGGAGAAGTTCAGGATATAGCTGATTTTTGTGGTGATTCACTGGAATTAAGCAGAAAAGCAGCAAATATATCAGAAGAAATAATTGTTTTTTGCGGAGTTAAATTTATGGCTGAAACTGCTAAGATTCTTTCACCTGAAAAAACAGTTTTACTTCCAATATTGGATGCAGGTTGCCCAATGGCCGATATGGCCGATGCAAAAGGTGTTAGAGAATTAAAAAAACAATATCCAGATGCAGTAACAGTTTGTTATGTAAACAGTACTGCAGATGTAAAAACTGAGGTTGATATATGCTGTACTTCAGGTAATGCTGATAAAGTTTTAAGCAGCATACCAGATGACAAAAGAATAATATTTATACCGGATAAAAACTTAGGAGCAAATACCGCAAATAAACTTGGCAAAGAATTTATATTGTGGGATGGTTTCTGCCCCACACACATGCGCATCCAGCCTGAAATGGTTGAACGCAAGAAAAAAGAATTTCCAAATGCAGTTGTCATTGTCCATCCAGAGTGTACTCCTGAAGTAGTAAAAATTGCAGACAAATCCCTAAGTACCGGTGGAATGCTGACATTTGCCAAACAAACTGAGGCTAAACAAATAATCGTTGGAACAGAAATGGGAATTATTCACAGGCTTCAAAAAGAAAACCCTGGCAAACAGTTCATCCCTATTTCAGAGCAGGCAGTCTGTATGAATATGAAGAAAATTAACCTTGAAGATGTTTTAGAAGCTTTAGAAAAAATACAGCATAAAATAGAACTTGATGAAGATATAATTAAAAAAGCAAAACTTCCGATAACTAGAATGCTTGCTGGTAAACTATAAATTAATTTGAAAAATATATAAGCGATTGAAAAAACAATCGCTTTATTTATGTGTAAAGAATTAGCTAAAAACGTTCAATATATCTGCACATTTTTTCCCATTGGTCTTCAATAGATTTTAGCAGTGCAACTTGAGTTCTGGCTCTATCAAGATTGTGCCCTTCTCTATGTACTCTGAAGTAAATATCATTATTGATATGATCAGTCAAAAAGCGAACAATCATTTCCAATGCAATAATATAAGCACCATACACCAATGATTTTTTTTCATCCTGGCTCATACTCTCGCCAAGAGTTTCCAAAAAACCTTTAACCAAAGATTTAAATATAGGAAACTGCATTGTAACTTTTGACACATCTTTTTCATCTTCTTCTGCTGGACTTGTTGCAGTTCTAACCATATCTCCAAAGTCATATGCCATAAATCCCGGCATTACAATATCTAAATCAATAACACAGATAGGTTCATCTGAGTGAATGTCAAACATAATGTTATTCAATTTTGTATCGTTATGAACAATTCTTTCAGGTATTTGGCCTTTTTCATACATATCAACTAAGACACTGGCATCTTTTCTTCTTGCCATAACAAAATTAATTTCTTCCTGAACATCTTTAACTCTGCCGGCAACATCATTTTCAATTGCCCTATCTAAAGCTGCAAAACGTTTTGGTGTATTATGAAAATCAGGAATAACTACTTTGAGTTCCTCTCCTGGAAGATCTAAAAGAGTTTTTTGGAATTCACCAAAAGCTTTTGCAGCTTTATAAGCCGCTTCTCTATCACGCATAATCTCATAAGTAACAGCGCTTTCTATACAGAAAAAAACTCTCCAGCAATCACCATTGTCATCTTCATATAAATATTTATGTGATTTAGATTTAACAGGAGTCAAATGACGTCTTGATGAATCATGATGATCTTTATAGTATTTTTTCTGATGATCAGTAACTAATTTAATATTTTCAGTTACCGCGTGTGGGTCAGGAAAAATATCTGTATTAATTTTCTGCAAAATATAAGGAACAATAGAACCGCTCTGGTTATACAAAACCTTATACGTATAGTTAATATGTCCTTTTCAAAATGGATCAGTTTTAACATAATCCCCATAGATGTTAAATTTAGACATGATTTTTTTGAATTTTTTATTATCATCCATATTACAACTCCCAATACTACAGTTTCAAAATCAATATAGTTTGCGTGGATAAACACCATCTCTAACAAGTTGATTAATTTTGTCTGCAACATATTTTTTATCTTCTTTATATGTAATACCAAACCATAAATCATCGGTTTCCAAAACTTTAACCTTAGCTTTTTCTGACTTAATTAATTCATCAACAGCATACGGGATGTAAAACTCAGCCTTTAAATTATCCCTATTGGTATCAATAAATTTTTTAAACATAGTCTCAAGTTCATCAAATATAGATAGAGTAAATCCCCACATATTCATTGAAACTATTTCATCTCCCGTCAGATTGCATTCCAGCTTATCATCATCAATATAAACAGCGGCATTTCCTTTTTTATAAATTTCAACTCTCTCAATAATATCTACAAGATAATTTGAATCGGATGCTTCACATACTCCCCGTGAAACATAGCCAAATTCCGAAAGAGTATTTCTTAGCTTAAACCCAACCATAGAAAAATCATAAAACATTTTATCCTCACAACTCGATAAATAATGACAGATCTTTTCAAATGCTGCTTTACCATAAAAATCATCAGAGTTTATCACAGCAAAAGGAGTTTTTACAACATTTTTAGCTACTAAAATAGCATGTCCTGTTCCCCAGGGTTTTACTCTATTATTATCTACATAATAACCTTCAGGGATTTTATCAAGCTCCTGAAAAGCATACTCAACATTGATAACAGTTTTATATTTATTTCCAATAGCTTTTCTGAATTCATTTTCAATTGCATGCCGTATCACAAATACAACTTTTCCAAAACCGGCTCTCGCCGCATCATAAATCGAATAATCAATAATAGATTCGCCACTTGGCCCAATCGGGTCAATTTGTTTTAAACCACCATATCTACTACCAATTCCTGCAGCAAGTACAACTAACGTAGGTTTCATAATTGTTTTCCATTTCATTTTAAATTTAAAAACCTATTTAATAGTAGATTACAATAACACGGTTTTAAGGATTTAAAAATTTGAAATGCATTTAAATATTTGCATATTTATTATGATTATATGTAAACATTAAATAAAAGGAATTTCTTATATGAATATTGTTATTTTAGATGGATATACGACTAATCCTGGAGACTTAAGCTGGAGCAATCTTAATGCTTTAGGAAAATGTACAATATACGATAGGACTAAACCTTCAGATCTAATTGAACGTAGCAAAAATGCTGAAGTTATTATTACAAATAAAGTTGTTTTATCAAAAGAAATTCTACTGCAATTACCTAAGCTTAAATTTATTACTGTTCTTGCAACAGGTTATAATATTGTCGATATAAAAGCTGCAAGCGAATTAAATATATCAGTAGCAAATGTCCCAGAATATTCAACAAAATCAGTAGCTCAAATAACATTTGCCCATATTTTAAACTTCTGCCATCATATAGAAAGCCATAGTTCAACAGTACGCAACGGAGATTGGAGTAATTCAAAAGATTTTTGTTACTGGAATTTTCCTCTGATTGAACTTACAGGTAAAAAACTGGGAGTAATTGGTTTTGGCAAAATCGGAAGAGAAGTATTAAGTATCGCAAAAGCCTTCAATATGAACGTACTTATTAATAATAGAAGTAAAATTTACAATCTTCCTGAAAATGTTGTACAGGTTGATATTGAAACAATATTTAAAGAAAGTGATTATATAACACTTCACTGTCCTCTTACTGAAGGAAATAAGCAGTTTATAAATTCAAAACTAATTAACTTAATGAATCCGACAGCGTATCTTATTAATACCAGTAGAGGAGGTTTGATAAATGAATCAGATTTAGCAGATGCTTTAAATAGTAATAAAATTGCTGGAGCTGGCCTGGATGTATTATCAGAAGAACCACCAGTAAATAGCTCTCCATTAATTGAAGCTAAAAACTGCTATATAACTCCTCATATTGCCTGGGCTACATTTGAAGCCAGAGAAAAATTAATAAAAGTAACAGTCGAAAACGTTAGATGTTTTATAAAAAATAATCCGCAAAATGTAGTAAATTAGCAGTTTTTAAATTTTATTCATCATCATGTAAGACAGGAGTATAAAACTATCTTTCGAGAAATAAATATCAAAGATAATAATTTCTTTGTTTATTTTTTAAGAAGCTCTTCTATAGTTTTTTCGCTGTCGGCAGACATAATTTGTTCAAACAAATTAGTCATTTCACCGCTCATTATACTCGGCAGATCATAAATTGATATTCCAAAACGATGATCTGTTACCCTGTTTTGAGGAAAATTATAAGTTCTGATCCTTTCACTTCTGTCTCCTGTTCCAATTTGAGCTCTTTTAGAATCAGCCTGTTTTGCTGCTTCTTCCTGTTGTTTCACTTCAAGAAGTTTAGCCTTTAAGATTCTTAAAGCAGTAGCTTTATTTCTATGCTGAGATTTTTCCTGTTGAGAAGCCACGCTTACACCTGTAGGCATATGAGTGACTCTAACCGCAGAGTCTGTTGTATTAACGCACTGTCCACCGGGTCCGGAAGATCTGAAATAATCGTATCTTAAATCTTCCTCTCTAACTTCAAGCTCAACATCTTCAGCTTCAGGTAAAACTGACACTGTAATAGTAGATGTATGAATACGTCCTCCTGACTCAGTTGTCGGAATCCGTTGAACTCTGTGAACGCCAAATTCATATTTCATTATCGAATATACATCATCTCCAACAAGTGAAAAAATGACCTCTTTAATTCCTCCGAGAGAACTACCTGAAAAATCAAGAACTTCCTGTTTCCATCCTTTAATTTCAGCAAATCTTGTATAAGCTCTGTATAAATCTCCAGCAAATAAAGCAGCTTCATCTCCGCCGGCAGCAGGTCTGATTTCCACAATAATATCTTTATCATCATTTGGATCAGGAGGCATTAAAAGTATTCTGACCTTGCCTTCAAGTTTATTAATTTCATCTTCTAAATTTTTTATATCAGATGAAATCATTGCCTGCATATCTTCATCTTCTTCACTTTGAACCAAAAGTTTATTTTCTTCCAATTCTTCAACAGCAGAAACCCATCTGTCATAATCTTTCAACAGAGATGTCAGTTTCTGATGCTCTCTTGAAACTTCTTTATACTCATTCTGTTTAGAAAAAATTTCCGGATCAGATAAACGTATTTCAAGTTCTTTGTAATGTATTCTTAAAGAATTAATATGTGATGAAATTTCTGCTGGTGTCATATCTAAAATTAATTTTATAATTTGATCTTAATAGCAAATACGGATTCATAGTGAATCCGCATTTTAAACAATAAATAAGTTGTTTGCTTATTTCATACCGTAACGTTTACGGAATTTTTCTACACGACCTGCAGTGTCAATAAATTTCTGCTGGCCAGTGAAAAATGGATGACAAGCTGAACAGATACCAACTTTAATTTCAGGTACCGTTGATTTAGTTTCCCATACTTTACCACAAGCACAAGTAACTGTAGCTTTGCCATATTTAGGATGTAAATTTTTCTTCATTTTCCTGGTGCTCCGAGTTTATTATTAAATATAAAAATATTAGATTGTGAATTATAAATAAAACAAAAGATATAAAATTTAATTCATTTTTGGGAAAAAACAAGATATTTTGATCAAGCTTGCTGTATATTTTTACATTTTTAACTATCAAATCTGAATTATTGACTTAATAGAGATAAAAACAATGAGAACAAGTTAATTAATTTGTTCTCATTTAAATATTATAAAACAATATTTTATTTTTTTGTTTTATTCCATAAAGCGACGGCTGCTTTATTACCACCGAGCTGATATCCTTCCCAGCATTTAATTTCAATAAATCCTTTTACCTCGAATGATATGTAGTCAAATCGTTTTCTGCCAATAACAAATATAGGTTTATCAGTATCTAGCAGTTTCCCCAATGCCACAATATCTGTTTTATGGTTTGTTCTGTACTTTGGAATTAATTCCCTGCCTAAATAAAAAAACATAGTAGGTTTCCAGAGCCCGAAAGTAACCACCTTGGTTTCATTGGTTAATTTTGGTTTCAGAGCAGTTGTTAATGCCACTTCAGGTCTTTGCAGCATATTTATTACAGATCCTCCAAGCATCCATCCTGCAACACAAAAAATAAAACCGCCTACAGTAACTGCTGCAGCCATTTTTCTTATCTGTTTTTTCTTAAAAAACTTTGTTGAATAAACACCAATTACGCCCGAAATAATAGCTACAAGGATTGGCAAAACAATATAAATAGGCGCAATAAGAGGGAGAGCATATTCACTGCTGTTAGGTTTTATCAAACTCTTTAGAAAAGGCCATATAATTGGTATGACAATAGGCACCAAAATACCGGCCAATACCCAAATAACTACAAGAAAAATAAACAGGAACCAAAATATTTTACTGAACCATTTTCCCATTTCCTTACCTTTGATCAGCCTATGCCAAAAATAAGCAACCATTACTCCAAGAAAAGGTAATGCAGGCAGGATATAATTCGGTTGTTTTGTTGCAGCTATACTAAATACAATCCATACTAAGAGTACAGCCAATGCTGAAAGAAGAACAAATTTATCCAATAGAGAGTCTTCTTCAATTTCGCGTTTTCTGAAAAACTTCTTAATTGCCATAAATAAGCCGACAATTGCAGGCGCTGTAAAAGGAAAAGCTCCAATCAGTATAACTGGTATATAGAAGAAAGGCCCTCCTCCATGCCCTAGAAGCACTTCTGTACCTCTTTTCAAAATCTGGCTTCCAAAAAATTTGTCAATAAAAATATCCCCAAGTCTGTAGTAGGCTAGTCCATACCATGGAAGATTTATGACAATAAGAATAATAATACCTACAATAATTCCACATCTCTTAAAGATTTCCCAGAATCTTCGTCTAAAAAGAGCATAGAAAAATGCTGTTGGTAATATTACCGCAGGGGCAACTGGACCTTTTGTTAAAAAACCCAATCCCATAAATGCCCACGAAATATAATACCATATTTTATCTCGAGGCCTACTACTTTCAGTTCCGACAAAAAAGGCAATTATCGATAAGGTTGTGAACAGAGTCAACTCCATATCTGTTTCAACTATTTTTGCAATCATTGTATAAAGCGGCATGAAAGCTACAGCAGAGACTGTTAAAAGAGTAAAATCCGGATTTTTTGTAATCTTTCCAATAAAATACCCCATAAAAATCAATACAAGTAAAGCACTTAAAGCTCCAGGGAATCTAATAGCAAATGCATTATCTCCAAAAACTTTTTCCGATCCAAGTATTGCCCAGAATACAAGAATAGGTTTTTCCAAATAATATTGACCATTTAATTTTGGAATCACATAATCATGATTTTTCTGCATATAAGCTGTTGTAGAAGCGTACTCTCCTTCATCTCTGTCGGTCAGATAATATGATCCTAATCCGGCAAAATAAAGGACTCCGGCAGCAATAATTATCAGCCATAAAAGTTTCAATTTATTGCGTGGTAGGGAATAGTTAAAATCTATCAATATTATTCTCCTTAAAAATGTTTACATAAGTTATTAATTTTTCATATTTACCGTATTTTTTATACGTGCAATTTGCATACTTCAATAATTAATTTTATCATATTCCCCAAAATAATAAATATTAATACTCATAGCTTTTATTAATAAGTGAAATTATTAAAATTCATAAATTAACTGCTGTTATCGACACACGAGAAAGCACATATCAGTTTTTCAAATGGTTTAGTAATAGCAATCAGGTCATCCTATATTTTATTGCAGGCAGTAACAATTTATTCTATGTTTCTTTTAGCAAAAAGTCCCCACATAGTATTATTAATTTCTACACAGATAATCGTAGAAAATCCTGCATAATACCTCGAGCTTATTTCACCGATAATACCTGATTCACTGATTTCTTCAAAAGGAGCAAGAATATACGATTCAATATTCTTATGTATTTTAAGATCAAGTTCTTCGAGGCAGAGAATTAAATTTTCTGGTTTGATAAAACCTCCCACAATAGCCATTTTAGTTTTGCGGGAACAGGCTTTATTAATTAGGGAAGATACATTTTTGATGTCATATATTATATCTTTAAAGTTAATTTTAAGTATTCTATTCATTCTACATAAACCTTTTGATTCTTACTGAAATTGATTTTATTTAATCTGTTTTCATTGTTCTTAATATCTTCTCCGTCTATAAAACTTAGTGGAGAAAGCTCTATCACAATATCATAATTTCCATCAGCATTTTTAGGTAATTTAATTGCTGTATATTTCTCCAATCGCTTACAATCTTTCTCAACAAGCATTTCTCTGCAGCTATCTACAGAATCTACACCTTTTTTATTTTTTGTTGGTGCAAATTCATCCTCTCTACCAGCTTCAAGAATCATTGTTTTAGAGGCCAAAGGTAAAGAATCAAAAATAAAACTTTCAAGCTTAACAGCATTTACATCTTCAGGGATAACATGTTTGCCAGAAGAATCTATATAACTGACTTTCTTATCAGCTCTATGCCATGGTAAATCTATTACAAGTTTAGCAGTCAGTTTATCGACGAAATCTACACTAATAATATGAATTGCTGGACTACCTGAAATAAAGCATAAATTCCCTTCATTATCTGTTTTTTCTACTAATTCATCAGGCATATCACTATATTCGATTATCACAGTCCTGCCTTCAGCGGCGCAAAAATTACCAAGTTTTTCATAAGGGCCTGTTTTTGCCAGCATAATTGCACTCATTTCAGAAGTGGTAAAAGAATGAAGTCCAATGAAAAGAGGATTTATAATTGAAACTAAAGGATTATCTACCTGGAAATATGAAATATATTCAATTCCTCTTTTTCCCATATCGTCCAGTGCACCAGATTTTTTTAAAGCTAAAAGGCTCCCACCGTGCCCATCAGGGGACAAAGCTATTGAATCCTTTTCGTCCAGCAAAACTTTACCGTTACGATCTATTACGGGCATAGTTCCCTGTTGAAAAAACATTACATTCTTTTTAGATAGATTAAAATAATCATTAGCTTTGAAAAAGTTAACAGTTTCATCATTGTTGAGCTTACTGGTCATAATGTACCAGGGTATTTCTGCATCGTATTTTTCAGAAGCTCTTTTTATTGTCTCTGCAAAATACTGAAAAAGTGTTTTCCCTTTTATCGGTGTAATCGGATAAGTTCCTTTAGGACCATCAAACCCTAACCTTGTACCCTGACCACCAGCGACAGTAAAAGCTGCTATTTTAGATTCTGATACAAGTTTTTTCCCTTTATTTTCTGCTTCGATATAAAGTTTTTTATACTCTTCTGCATCAGGATTCATAGGATAATAATCAGCTGGTTTGAGATCAACAGGTATCTTTGTTTCAGGTTTTTTAATTACATATTCTTTTATCAATTCATCAAGTTGGTCCCAGTTTATATTTCTGATCTGATCTGCCAGTTTATCTTTTTGAGCTGAATTGAGTTGATCCCAAAATAATAAAAGATGTTCCTGATTATGTTTAGACAGAGTTTCATAAAGTTCATTATACATAAGCTAAATCCTCTGATTTAATTAAAAATAGTAGTAAAAAAATAGTTTTCTAATAAGAAAAATTCAAGTATAAACCTAAAAACAGAACTTAACTTAAAGTGTTATATACGTCCTTTGAATAAAAAAATTTAAAACTCTATCAAAAAATTAGAGTTTTAGTATATATTATGAACATTAATGGAAACCTATATTTAATAATTGAAAACCCAGGGGTAATTATAATGAGTGAATATTCTTCTAAACTGGCAGAAGCCGGCCTAAAAATCAAAGCTATTAAATTGAAACCAAACCAGCCCTTCCTGTGGGCATCCGGTTTTCATATGCCTATTTATAACGATAATAGAATGTTTCTATATTATCCTGAATACAGGAAATTAATTGCAAATAGTTTTAAAGACATTATAGAAAAAGAGAATATTGATTTTGATATAGTTGCAGGTACAAGTACTTCTGGAATTCCTCATGGAGCAATACTGGCTGAATTAATGAATAAGCCTTTTATTTACATAAGAGATAAAGCTAAGGGACACGGTCTTAAAAACCAAATTGAAGGAATCGATGATGAGAGCGATCTTGACGGCAAAAAAGTAATCGTTATAGAAGATCTTATCTCAACAGGCGGAAGCTCTGCAAAAGCTGTACAGGCAGTAAGAGATGCTAACGGAATTGTTGACTACTGTATCGCAATTTTCAGTTATGGGCTTGAGAAAGCAATGAATGCATTCGATACTTTAGATGAATCCTGCAATGTAAGATCAATTCTAACTTACGATGTACTTCTCGATACAGCAAAAAGAATTAATTACATAGATGATAGACAACAAGCACTTTTAGCTGAATGGCGTAAAGATCCTTTCGGTTGGGGAGATAAAAACGGTTTCCCAAAAGTTGAGAAGTAATTTTCTCTACTTATTGCTAGCTACTGGCTGATAGCCAGTTACTAAAACCCAGGAACCAATCAGCAAAATGAATATTGAGGTAATATAAATGCAGTTAACAAATAAAGAAAAATTAGCCAGATCTAAAGTTTGCCTTCCACTGGACGGTTTAAACACCATTGAAGAAGTAAAAGAACGTGTAGAAGAATTAAGCCCGGTAGTTGGCTTATTTAAAATAGGCAAAGAATCTTATACAAGATTCGGACCAGAAGTAATTAAATTAATCCATAACTTTGGTTCTGAAGTATTTTTGGATTTAAAATATCACGACATACCTAACACTGTAAAAGGTGCAGCAAATGCTGCTGCCCAATTAGGTGTTTACATGTTCAACGTACATGCATCCGGCGGAAGTGAGATGCTTAAAGCTGCTGTAGTTGGTGTTAATGAAGCAATAAGCAACGACAGCAGTTTAAGAAGACCAAAAATTATTGCAGTAACTATACTCACCAGCATAGATGACGATATATTAAACAATCAGTTAAATATCAAAGTAAGCGTTGCTGAACAAGTACTAAATCTGGCACAACTGACTGAAAGATCCGGTTTAGACGGAATCGTTTGTTCAGCTGCAGATTTATATGCAATAAAAGATAAACTGCCTGAAAATTTCCTTTATGTTACACCTGGAATAAAAGGACCAAATACTCAGGCTGGAAAAGATCAAAAAAGAGTTTTTACTCCCGGTAATGCATTGAGAGATGGTTCTTCAATATTAGTTATAGGCAGAGCAATTACAGGTCAGCCAACTAAAGAAGCAAGAATTGAAGCTGGACTTTCTGTCATAAAAGATATGTGCACAGCTCTTTAAAGTTGCTCTTTAACTATTAGCTTTTATATGCGTTAGAATATGTAAATTCTGTTAAGGAATTATGAGTGAAAAGTTTCAGAAATTCAAATATGGAGCAATGGTATTGAAATACTCACAAGAATATACTCCCTATATCAATATCTACCTCCATTTGAGATTGAAACACAATTAATATTAGCTTACTAAATAATAAGCAGATAAAATGCATAATTGAACTATTACACGAAGGTCAAAAACAAATAAATTCTTTAATTACTAAAATTAAAAAGCTAAAGGCTAACAGCTAAAATAAAAATATGAATGAAAGTAAAATGAACAGCTCCTATGGATTGGGCTTCATAATAATTGCCGCCATATGCTGGGGCTTTTCAGCTGTAGTACTAATACCTAGATTATACAACCTCCCGGTTGTGTTTGTAGTTTTCTTACAACATGCAATTCCTTTGGCTTTACTGACTCCATTCTTTTTTAAAGAATATAAAGTTTTTTTTAAATTACCGAATAAAGATATTTTTATACTTTGCATGATTGCTCTGTTTTCAGGAGTAATCGGAACTTTAGCAATAGTAAAAGCTCTTTTCCTTGTCCATTTCCACAATCTTTCTGTAGTAGTTTTAATTCAGAAAGTACAACCGATATTTGCGATTATTCTTGCAGCTATATTTTTAAAAGAATGTATTACGAAGAAATTCATTTTCTGGAGTATATTTGTTTTCTTTGGGATCTATCTAATAACATTTGGATTTAATCACCCAAGTATAGTTCTAAATGAGTCAAATTTTTACGCATATATGCTTTCAATTCTTTCGGCTTTATCTTTTGCATTGAATACTGTCTTAGGAAAACATCTTACAAAAACTGTCTCCTATACGACCATTACGTTTAGTAGATTTTTTCTAGGCACTATATTCAGCGCAGTTTTCTGCCTGGTTTCAGGACAATTATTCCATTTTGACCTAATAACTATGAATAACTTTTTAATACTTTTAGCCATTTTCGTAGCTGGAGGCCCTATATCTATGCTCCTCTATTACTACGGGTTAAAATACGTAAAAGCTTCAACGGCTGCAATTGGAGAAATGGCACTCCCATTCAGTGTAATTATCTTAGATTATACTATAAATCATAACTCATTAGACTTAATACAGTGGTGTGGCGCTACCATTATTATTATCGGGATATTTATAATTTCTCAGATAAAAACGACCAAAAAACAAAACAATCCTCAACTTAAGCAAAACACCAATTAATATTTTCGATATTTTTTAACAAAATAAATTATCATTATTTTATTCATACATATATAGTTTAATATTAAGTACTTCAAATTTGGGACAATCATCTGGGGAAGATTAAATACTATGTGTACAAAAGAAATAATAATTGACGGAATGACTGTGCGGGAAAAAATTGGTCAACTCATTATGATGGATTTTAGAAATTGGGGTAAAGACCATAATGGAAAATATATTCCTTTTACTAAAATGAATTCAAATGTCTCAGAAATTATAAATAAATATAATTTAGGAGGTATAGCTTTATTTAAAGAAAATACTGCAACACCTGAACAAATTGTAAAACTCGTCACCGATATTAAGGAATCTTCTAACATAAATCTTTTACTGGGAATTGATCAGGAAGGTGGAATTGTAACACGCCTACAAACCGGCACAGATATGCCCGGCAATATGTCCCTCGGCGCATCAGATACTCCAGAAATAACCAGGAACGTTGCAAAAGCAATAGGAGATGAATTAAATTCCCTGGGCATTAATTTGAACTTTGCACCTACTATTGATGTAAATTCTAATCCGAAAAATCCAATTATAGGAGTCAGATCATTCAGCAGTTCTCCAAAAATAGTAAGTAAGCATGGAATTGCATATATTGATGGCCTTAAAAATGCTTCTGTATTATCCTGCATTAAGCACTTTCCTGGACATGGTAATACTGCTATAGATACTCATATAGGCCTAGCTATTGTTGACTATTCAATAAATGAACTGGAAGAAATTGATTTAAAACCTTTCAGGGATGCTATAAATGCTGGTGCTGATACGATTATGATCGCACATGTTATTGTTCCTGCCCTGGATGATTCAAAACGTCTTTCAAAAAAAGATAATAAAACAATTGGAAACCCCGCAACACTATCACATAAAATCATTACTAAGCTTCTTAAATTTAAATTAGGTTTTAAGGGATTAATAATAACTGATGCCCTTGATATGAATGCAATAAGCGACAACTTTGGCGTCGAGGATGCTGCGGTAAAAACAATTATGGCAGGATCTGATATGGCTGTTATGCCTGTAAGAGTATGGGGCAAGGAAGATATATACAAACTTGAAAAACTGTTTTTTACTTTAGAAAAATTATACAACAATAATCTAGCCTTCAAATCAAGAGTTGATGAATCTAG
>DASCNA010000285.1:0-2322 GCA_036011305.1 Victivallales bacterium | reverse complement strand
ATCATTTTGCAAGAAAATAAACCAATATGCTTAAACATACAAACATCACCAAAGCATAGTAATTATTAGGAAAAGAAAAATTGTGTCTAATAATATAAGATGTAGAGCTTATATTATAAATATCTCTAATTAAAATAAGAAAAAAAATAGTTACAATTAATGATACTATTTTTATGAATATTCTTTCAAATCTAGTATATCTTATTTTATTTTCCAGAGGAGTAGTTCTACTAGTACTATTTTTAAAATATTCTTCATATTCTTTAAAAAATATAGCTTCTTCGCTTGAGATTCTAGTGAATAATTCTTTAAAAAATTTATCCAAATCATATAAAAAGCCTTTTGCTCCTGTCAAAATTTCATATTTTTCATAAAATGACAATATATACTCAGTTGTCTCTTCCATATTAGATACAAAGGTCTCTACTGTTTCATTTAGCTTTTTATTGTGTTCAGATGCATTTTGCAATGGGATATACAGATATTTTTTCTCCTTTTCAAGATGTTTGATTAATGTTTTTTTCATAGAAAACAATATTTCATGCTTTTTTACAACACTGTTCTCTTTCCTAATTAAGGAAATTGTATCCAATACCAATTTATGTTCATTTCTGAACTCCTGAATAATATTACACATACATAAAGGGTCCTGAGTATTTATTATTCTGGTAACTTCTTTTTTATACTCTTTTTTAATTATTCCGACATCACTCAGTACAATCCTGAATTTTCCAAAAAAGAAAAAATAAAAGGATAAAAAGAAAAAAATAGTGCCAGATACCCCGATAATGATCCAGGTAATATTATCAAGCAGAAATATATTAAAAGGGATATAAGTTATCAAATAAAAAATAGTAATATATAAATTTATCCTGATATTTACTCTTGTTTTATCCTCTTTTACCTGTATCAAAGCTTTGATATTAAAATAGATCAGAACTATTATTGCAAAATAACCTACTAACCATAACAAATGAAGCAGAATATACGGCTCTGCAAAAACCATCATAACGTTGATTCCAGTCAATATGATAATCACATGTACTATCATATAAAACAGAGAAAAAATTGATGCCAGAACTGTGATAATAAAAATATATTTCTGTTCACGCTTGGATAAGAATATAACATTCTTCCTAACGCTGAAAGAGTATTTAGAGAATGAATGTCTTTTAAATATATTATTATAACAATAAAGCATAAAAATAATAAAGCATATTCCGGTTAAATGTATTAAATGCCAGATTAATATTGTGAAATGGAAGGAAACATGAACTTGTAAATATAATATAAGATATACTGAGATTACTAAGATAAAGGTTGGGAAAATATAAATAGTTTTTTTGAGATTATAACTTATACTTCCCTTCCATAATCCTTTAATACTAAAATACAACAACCCCATAAAACAGATAAATATTATCCAGCCACATAAATATATAGGATCTGTAATAATAAATGCATATTGGTGTTTATTACCAAATGATGTGTTATATAAATCATAAAATATTCTAGAAATGTATAATATACGAATATCCAGAAAAACAAATCCTGCAATAATAAGAAATGATAATATATACATAACTGACATTTCTTTTCTGGAGAATATGATATTTTTACTTTTTGCATATTCGTGCATTTTGTTCTCAGTATAATCTAAACTAAAGACTCTATTGTCAATGCTTGTTGAATGTTTTATTTTTCTATCAATTAGTAGTATAAATATTAATATATATACACAGCCAAAAAAGTTTATGGCATACCACATTTTCATTGGAATTAATGTAAAGTCGTAGTAAGGATAGAATAATATTGAATAGATGATCGTTACTAGTAACGATACTATGTAAAGCGCCTTTTTTTCCCCTCTGACACACCCAATAACTATCCTATTTATATTATATAACGCTATTCCTACCAGCATTACAAAAAGGATAAATACAAACATATTTTGGATAAAAAAAATTAGTTTTACGTACCCTTTTAAAAAATACAAAGGTCTTATGAAATCGGGTAAACCTATCATAGAATCACTTAAAGAAATAACTAAAAAAGAGATAATAGCTATTGCGGATAAAATTCTAATTAAAAAAAAATCATTTTTATAATATTTCATAATCGATTTAAGTTTATGCTAATAATCAATAACCAGGTAATAAAGAATATGAAAAGTGTAATCTTACTGACAACTAACTTTGATTAATTATATACTTAAATTCAATAATTTAGATAGATTTACGATACAAAGTAGATATTATTTGTATAGTTTTACACAAATGGAAGTTCTTATATTAAATTAACTATCAACAAAGTTGCATATAA
>DASCNA010000284.1:0-22244 GCA_036011305.1 Victivallales bacterium | reverse complement strand
CATATGATAAATTATTTTATTTATAATACAATATTTTTTATTTATTTTTTAATACAAATTAAATACCCTCATTATTAGGTGCTAAAGGAGAACCAATCATTGGAGCGCCCATAGGAGCACCTGATAAATATTCAGGAATCATACTCTCTTTTGGAGCAATTGAATATGTAGGACTTGTTGTAAAATTTATACTTGCATTAACGTCCTGGTTTGTATGAATACCACTTCCGTTATTATTTAACCTTTTGCTTATAGAATAACTTAATGTCAACATTAAATTACAAGGTAACTCTCTGTTAATATTAATGTTAAAATCAGGCATTATATGATTTACGAAATCGTATTCAACATATGCCTGCCCAAAAGTTCTATCATTAAGTTTCCAATTCAAACCCATTTGAGAATAGGATTGATCCCAAAACATTCTTTGAAAATAGGTACCACTTTCAATTTGACTTAGCTCACTCCCCTGGGATACTACTGGTGAAGTAGAATTATCTGTGCTGTAGTACCAGTTCCCGAAAAATCCCCATCCATCTGCAAAATCATAATTAAACTGAAAATTACTCTCGGCAAATGCTTCAGCAAACTTACCGGCTACCATTTGACCACCATCCATTAACAGATTTAAAGTCAGTTGAACATCCTGTGTAGGATTTATAGTTATTATATGCCCGAAATCTCCTAAATAATTACCTCTATTCTCCATATCCTGGCCAGCAACTGCCTGATTATTTCTATTTTTATCATCAATCAGAAGATCTAAATAGTTCTGCATTGATGCCCATGTATAAACTTGAGATGATTTCCACCCCCCTCTTCTAGTCTGCAATCTATTTTCAAGGCCAAATCTAACATAATGTTGATTATCATATCTATCTGTATCATCAAAATAATATATATGATCTCTGCTTGAAGTTGGGGCTATTAATCCATAATTGATGTAAGGTTGAAAAACATGCCTCAAACCATCCATTTCCCAATATGCATTTTTAACATTACTCCATGATCTATACATTTTAGTACTAAGCTGTAAGCCTACTTCAGGAATTAACCTAGCCTTAAATCCACCTTGACTATCGTAGTTATTAACTGTTCCGTAACTTCCAAGCCCCATTTCTTGTTTAGACACCAATAAAAGTGTATTAACATCTAAATCATTAACTTTACGTTTTGTACTGTTGCTATACGCGGTAAATCGTCCTCCCGCTCTCGGCAGTATGTTCAGCCAGCCAAGCTTTAAAGGATAATATACAAAATGAACTGAATCAAATCTTGCTGCACTGTAGTTAGAAGGTTCAACTAAATTACCAAAGGCTGGATTTCCTGCTGTAGTAGAAGGATATTGAGCAGCATAACTAGCTCTAGATTGTTTAAATTTAGTCCAGTTCATCTGTAAATATGATATATTACTTTCAGTCTGATAATAAATGTTATTCCATATTTCCTGTCTTGGCACAACAAGTTCAAGTTTAGGCAATTCCTGTACCGCAGTAAATTCAGAATTAACCTTTGGGTGAACATTTAAACTCAGAGTACCCCAATCAAACTGATAATTTAAATTGGCATACGTAGAAGGCTGTGGGTCAACCCTGAAAATATCATCAAAATAGTCATTCAGAAAGTAATAATCGCTCAAGGCTGCAAATCTTCCCCTGAAATCCATTCTGTCTGTTATGTGAGTTTTATTTTTGACGTCAACATAGTATCTCATAGCCTCAACATTATCACTGGAATTCTGTGTCCATGAGTCATTAAATCTACTATTATCAGGAAAATCATAATTTGAGTATCTGTCATTAATACCGTAAGCAAAAATATCAGTTTCAGAATTGTCCATAGTTATCCTGGTCCTATCTCCCAACGCTAAGCCTCTCTTCTGATAATAATCAAGTAACGGCATGGTATCTATTTTTACACCGTCACTATCCCAGAGATTCCAGTAACTTGATAACAGAAAATAGTATCCAAAAGGTGTACTACCACCTGAGCTAAACCGCCACTGTCCCATCTTCCCGGGCGGGGGTTTGTAGATTACAGGTAGCCACATTACAGGAACGCCTGCAACGTAAATTATATTGTTATATGACCATAAATGATAATTATTAACATTTGTAGCAGATCGTTTCTCTTCTCCAGTCTTGCTGTTTAGAGATGTAGAGACACGATCTCCTCCAGGAATAGCTACCATTTTACTGCTCTTAATAGCCATCACGGCATTACCTTCCATCAAGCCAGGGCATGGACTTGTCATAGCACCTTTAACTATCACTTTCCCATCCTTTTCTCTTCTGGCAGTACCTCCAGTTGTATACCATCCACTTAAATTTACATCATAGTTGCCAAATTCAAAAACACCGCTGTCAATATTTCCAATTGCCCTCTCTCCTGCCCAGGAAAGATTTTCCTGTATCACATCAACCACCAACATCTGACGTCCAGCAGGACTCATTGTTGTTCCTACTACCTTAAATTTAACATATGGATTCTTTTCTAACTCGACCAATTCATAATACTCTAACTCTTGTCTATTTTTAGTCAGCTTGAAAAATTTTACATTTCCTGTTAATTCAATATTTTTATTCGTATTATTAATAATACCCTTGTTTGCATAAAGCAGCATATCTCCGCGCCTTACAAAAACATTTCCAGTAGCAATCATATTATCCCCTACAAAATCAAACGAATCTGCCCTGGCATCAAGACCTTCTATTTTCTGCACCATAGCACCAGCTCCTGGAAAATTGTCTCCCCCACCACCGCGCTCTGTAGCACCTGATTGGTTCTGTGTTATAGTATCTCCATCCAACGAAGAGACATTAAGACGAGTTATTTCAGCAATAACATCTTGTGCAAAAAAGCTAAATGCTACAATTATTATATACTTGATAAGAGAAATATGATTTTTTTTAAGATTCACCTAAATCCTGGTCTTACTTTTGGAGTATTTAAACATGTTAAGTTTATATTAACTTTAAGTTCAAAACTTATCTATTTAAAAGCAATTATATTTGAAGCGTTCTAAGATTACAATATAATAATTTCTGTTTTAATACTAAAATTAATGAAAATATTATTTACTTAATAATAAATGGACAATATTCACTCTCAAACTTAAAATTTTAATATTACTCTAAGCGTAAATAGCTAAGTAATTTTTTACTTTATATTATAGATATAGCAAAAAAATGTGATAGAAATTATTATTATGGATATAATTAAAATAGAAAATCTATCAAAAACTTTCAGTGATTTTTGGAAAAAGCCAAAAGCAAGAGCTGTTAATAATATCTCATTTTCTGTACAGCAAGGAGAAATAATCGGACTTCTAGGACCTAATGGATCAGGTAAGTCAACTACTATCAAAATGATACTAAATCTTCTGTATCCGACTTCCGGCTCCATACAGATATTTGGTAAGAAAAACTGTGATATATCTATAAAATATAATATTGGCTATTTACCGGAAGAAACATATCTTTATAATTTTTTAACTGCAAAAGAAACACTTGATCTGTTTGGAAGCCTATTCAAAATTCCTAAGAGGATTAGGCGTAAAAGAATAGAAGAACTTCTTGGCATGGTTGGACTGGCTAATTCATCAAAACGGCAAATTGGTGAATTTTCAAAAGGTATGGCAAGAAGAATAGGTCTTGCACAAAGCCTTATCAATAATCCTGATTTACTGATTTTAGATGAACCTACTTCAGGATTAGATCCTATTGGATGTAAAGATATAAAAAATCTTATTACCTTTTTTAAACAGCAAGGAAAAACTATTTTAATTTGCAGCCATTTATTAAGCGATATTGAAGAAATATGCGATAGAGTCATTATCCTATATGGAGGAAAAATACGAGCAGAGGGTAAAATTAATGAATTATTAACAATCAGTAAACAGCAACAGATAACAATTCCAACTTCAAATCAGGTTATTTTTAACAAATTTATTAAAATATTAAAATCTGAACTTAGTGATGATAAATTTATTATAACTAATCCTAAAATAAGTTTAGAAGATTTTTTTATAAATGTTATAAATAGAGCAAAATACGACAAAGAAGAAATATACGGGGCTGAATCCGGAGGACAAATAGCTAACTATCTTAAACACAACAAATGAGCAATCACTAGCTGGGATAACTTATTCAGGATAAATAATGATTTCATATTTTGCGATAGTAAAACTAACTATCAACTCAATAGTCAGGACAAAGTTTTTCAAAATAATATTTCTTATAATACTGTTTTCTTCAGTATTAATGCCAATGTATCTCAGAGGAGACGGAACACTGGCTTCAGAAATACAGATTTCTATAAAATACAGCCTGCTGGCAATCAATATTATTCTTACACTGTCTTCTGTCTGGACTGCCTGCTTGATAATGAATTTTGACGTAATTGGATATCAAGTACATATGATAAGTGTTAAACCTATACGCAAATCAACAATCTGGTTTGGTAAATATACCGGCTGTGTAATTATATATACTATTCTGCTTCTGATATCATCAATCATCATATATTTTTTCATTATATGGAAATCAAATAATGTCACTTATTCTAAAGATATAGTTAATAATGTTAATAATAATATTTTTGTTGGCAGAAAAAGCTATTATCCACACTTAAAAAATATTAAAGAACAAATTGAAGATGAATTTAAAAAACAAAAACAAGCAGCACTTACAGATAATGATAAACTAACTGCACCCGAAATACTAAAAATAAAAAGGGATATTAGATATTCAATAATATCTCAGCAAGGTAAAGTATCAGCAAAATCATCAAAAATATTCACTTTCGAAAAAATCACTAGAATCAGTTCAGAAAATATAATTCTGCAGTATAAACCTTTTGTAGGCGTTATCGACACAATTAACATGCAAATTAATAAAAAAGCTAAAGGTGTTTGGTATATCAAATACTATAAAAGCAACAGCACTCCAATTTTTTTAAAATTAAATAATAGAGAGGATCTCGTATCAAACACGCTATACAAAATCAATCTTCCAAGAAAAAATTATATTTCCCCACTTAACTCAATTACTTTAAAATTTGAAAATATGGATAATGAACAACCGATTTTTTTTAGACTTTTGAACAGTCCTGAATTAAAAATTAAATATACTGGTTTTTTGGATAACTATATTAGATGCTTTCTGGTAAGCTTTATCGGTCTTCTATTAATAATAGCAATCAGCTGTTCAATAGGAGGAATATTCTCATTTCCTATTGCTATATTCTGCATAATAGCTTATTTAATGTTTGGTGCTATCGGCAGTTTTATACTATCTGGAAGTTCAGGCCATAGAACAAATATGACAACAGAAACAAAAATTGGCTATAACTTGAGTAACATAATATTAAAGGGTGTAACTCCAATTCAGAAATTTCAGTTTTACGGCTATTTATCTAATGGCAAGCTTATAGAATACAATTTTATCAAAAATATTATCTTAAATTATGTATTGGTGCAGCTATTGGCTTTTATGGGACTGGGGATTTATATATATTCAAAAAAAGAGCTGGGTTCAATAATTAAAAAATGAAAAATAAAAAAAAACTATTTTTAATATTCACAGTTATAATTTGCATATTCTTACTCCCTACTATTCAAAAACAGATCAATAAAATTAAAGTAGAAGACAAATTAATAGATACAAATATTATAAAGAATGCACCTCCTGCAGTAGCATTTACCACTGTTGCACTAGGTGGTTTTAGAGGCTTAATTGCTGATGTTTTATGGTTCAGAACAATATCACTGCAAAATCAGGGTAAATATATTGAGATGGCACAAATAGCTTCATGGATATCTAAATTACAGCCTAGATTTACAGGAGCTACAGCATTTTTAGCATGGAATATGGCATACAATATATCTATAACATACACAAAACCTGAAAATAAGTGGAGATGGGTCGAAAACGGAATAAAACTCTTGAAAGACTCTATTAAATATAACCCTGGTTCACCGGTTCTGTATAAAGAATTAGCATGGATTTATATTTATAAAATAGGTGGCACACTCGACTCGGCAAACCTCTACTACAAGACCCAGGTTGCCCTGCAGATTGAAAAAATATCAAATGGGAAAAACCTAGATATAAATTCTCTATATAAAATATCTCAAAACATTAAACATGCCCCTAACATAATATCCGGAATTCAAACTAAAATGAAAAAATTAAATAGTTCAAATTACAATAGTTTGAATAATTTTTTCAATTATTATAGAAAGTACCACAAAGTACCAAAAGAAATTTCAAAAGTGCTTACTCAGAAAGAAATTAAAACCGCCGTTGGTTATTTTAAAATACAGATGTTAAAAAATGATTTTATGATGGATATAAAATCTATGCATAAAGTTTATGAAGATTTCGGTAATATCGACTGGAGATTATATCAAACTCATGCACTTTACTGGATTATTAAAGCACTTAAACTTGAACCAAAAAATAATGAATATAAATCTATAATAAATATTATTTTCAAAAGCTGCATATCAGATGGGAAACTGCTTCTGCTGGATAAATCAAATTATAAAAATTTTACAACATATCCAAACTTGAAATTAATCTCACCAATAAAAAATTATTTATATAATCAATATAACGAAGATGAAACATCTGATAATAAGAAAATTTATTTAAACTATCTGGAAACATGTATCACTCTTTTATATAAACATGAAAATCTAAACAAAGCTAAAAATTATCTATTGACTGCCACAAAACTCAATCAATACAAAAATAAATATATCACTATCCAGCAATATATGAATTACTACTGGGAGAGCTATTTGAGTCCCCTCAATAAAACAGAGACGCTTAAATTAGTAGACCGACAAATTTTTCTAGGATATCTCTTATATGCATTAGGTGAAAAAAAAGCATCAAATATACAATTTAAATTAGCAAATTTTATATACATGTATTATAAAAATAAACATCAAACTGTAATCCTACCTGAATTTAAAAATGAATTAAAAAAAATGCTGATAAGAACAAAAGAAAAATTGCCTGATGAACTTGCAGAGAAACTAACTAATAACTAAAAAAAATGAACTCCTCTGTTTTATTAGAACTAAAAAATATTAAAACACACTATACAACAAAAAGCAGAGGTGGATTATTTATAAAAAAAACTCTAATAACCAAAGCTGTCAATGATGTAAGTTTATGTATTTCAAAGGGGGAATCAGTAGGATTAGTAGGAGAATCTGGATGCGGCAAATCAACTTTAGCCAAAACCATATTAAGATTAGCTCCTATGACTTCCGGAAAAATTTTTTTTAATAACACCGACATTACTTCCTTAAAAGAGAGAGAATTCAAAAAACTAAGAAAAGATCTACAGATAATTTTTCAGGATCCTTATTCTTCATTGAACCCAAGGATGACAGTAAAGCAAATCATCACAGAACCATTGATCGAGCATAATATTTTTTCTAAGAAAAAGATTTTTAATGAAGTAATTACACTCATGGATTTGGTGGGACTGTCACCAAAACTTATCAACAAATTTCCTCATGAATTTTCAGGAGGCCAGCGGCAGAGGGTTGCAATTGCAAGGGCTCTGGCATTAAAGCCAAAACTTTTGATAGCAGATGAACCGGTATCAGCCCTAGATGTTTCAATTCAGGCACAAATACTGAATTTATTAAAAGATCTACAAAAAAAAATGAATTTATCTTTACTATTCATATCTCATAATCTTGCTGTTGTTAAATATATATGCCCCAATATTGCTGTTATGAAGTCAGGCAAAATTGTAGAATACGGAAATCGGCGTGAAATATTTAAAAACTCCAAACACCATTATACCAAATCTTTAATCCAGGCTATTCCTTCACCATTTCCTTATAAATTCAAATAAACTATTTGAAGAACACCAATATAAAGACGAAATTATATCTATTAAGTATTTTTATAAAAACGACATAACTACATTAAAGGTGTTAAGTATAAATGGAACTTGAAATAGCAATTAAAGATTATTGTAATAAAACTAAACGCTTCACATTGGATGATATAATATCACATATTAACAGTAAAAATCCTAAGGCTGAACGTTTGATAGAAGATTACCTTGAAGAAAATTCACTCACTTTTATAAAAACAGAAGATGATGAAAAATATTATTATTCAAGAAATATTTTTTTCAAAAATCACTCTTTCAAAATAACAATAAGTGAAGAAGAAATAGAAAAAAAAATCATCTATCCCGGACACAAATTTATCCCATTTTTTAATTCTGAATGCTTTCCATCAGAATTAAAAATTAAAGCTAAAAATATAGATGATTACTTAAGTACAAAACAGGTAAAAAGAAAACTGGAAAAACTTTATCGACATCATTCCCTCCTTGGAGCAGATAATATTATTGATTATTTTCTAACTGAAAGTAACTCTAACAAAGATATTGTCGGTAATCCGAATCAATCAGTGACACTTTCAGTTTTTGATATAAAAGATTTTTATAAAAATAATAACTTAACTGACGAACATGAATTAAACTTAACAGTACAAGATTGGGAGAAAGGTCTTTTATATCTATCCCCCGTAAGAGATGCGTTCAATAGAGAAGAAATTCTTTTATGGATAGAAATAATGGAAGAAGCATTATTTAAAGTCTTCCAGGAACATGGACCTTATATAGACATATATGAACAGTTATCATATACTTTTTTCTATGCTGAAAATCCAATTGTAAATAAACCATTGGTCAGTATTGAAGAGTTCATAGGCATAGCTCAGAATATCAGATTAAAATTTGTGGAAAACAATACAATTCTTTGGTATAAAACAGATGAAACTTCTTCAGAAGATGAAGATAAAAATAATGAAATCTTAAATATCTCGCAAGGTAACATTGATTCAATAAATGATATCTTGGATGAACATAAATACTTATTAAGTTCAGTAGAATTAGAATCATACATTATAGATGCAATATTAAATAATACTGCCAACCTTGATGAAATTCTGAATAAAGTAATACCAACAGATTCAATATCCTTTAAAGATGAAGCTCAAGAAATTGTATTTAAAAATCAGGTGGAAGAACTATGGGAAGAACTGGATTTAAATATTAAACATGATTTTGAATCTAATTCAGTTACAGATATAAGAAAAAATATTCTTGAAAACCTAGATGATTTTTATACATGGTATAAAGATAATAACCAAGTCATCAATAAAAATATAGAAAAAATTCAATCTCAGTATTCTATATTGTGTAAAAGTATTGAGGATATTAGATATTTACTCGATAATTTAAATAAAAAACAGGAAAAAATTAACGAAGAGGATATCAACCAACTTCAAAATATTTCTAATTCATTTATTAATAAATTAGAAGAATCGGTAGAACTTATTAAAAATATGATTAAATAATAATCAGAAAATCCCTATAAATAATAATCATAGGGATTTTGATTATTTAATAACTATTCTGGTATTCTAATTCTAAGGAATTTCTAAAATATCAGGATATTTAGTAATACATTCATTACCATTCTCTGTTACATAAAGAATATCTTCAAGTCTTACACCACCCCATTCAGAATAATATACACCTGGTTCTGCTGTAACAATATCACCGGCCTTTAATGGTTCTGTTACTAAAGAACCACATCTCGGCAATTCGTGGACTTCTAATCCAACGCCATGCCCTAAACCATGAAAAAAACCAAAATATGAACCATCTTTTTTCCCGGTTTTAAAACCGGCTTCATCAAGAATATTTATAATTTCATTTTGCAGAATATCCGGGATAATTCCTGCTGAGATATTTGCTTTAGCATAATCTCTTGCCTTTTTTACAGCATCATATGCATTCTTAAGCGTTACACCTGCTTTTCCCTTAACAAATGTTCTAGTCATATCTCCATGATAACCGGTGGCTTCAACTCTTGGAAATATATCAACAATAATAGGAACACCCTGTTTGATTACACCAGAACCTGTCTCATGAGGAATTGAAGCTTGAACTCCTGACGAAGCTATCGTTTCTGAAGCAAAACCACCATTACCGACGATATCTAAATTAATGGCTTTAATTAAAAATTCAGATGTTAATTTTTCATTCTCGTATATAAGATTACCATCGTTGTCAACAGATGATTCTCTAATTATTGTTTCAGCTCTGAGCATACCACTTTCTGTCATTCTCATAGCTTCATTGATATATGCCACTTCTAGTTTTGTTTTGGTTCTCCTAGAAGGAAAAAATTCTTCATTTTTACACTTAATTTCCACTCCATTATTTCTCAAAAACTCTGCATAGAAAAAAGGAAAAGTCTTAGGAATATCCCATTCTTTACAAGGATATTTTTCTGTTATTGCAAGTAGTACGTTTTCTGCGTTTTTATCTGCATCTTGATCTAATATTTCATCTCTTTCCAGTACTCTCACATCTTCCCTCGACTGCTTATTAGCTCTTTCATATTCCAAAGCTGTAACAACAATATATTTATGACCATTAGATTCAAAGAAAATATAAGGATCAGGTGCCATAAAGCCAGTAACATATAACAAATCAGCAGACTCTTCGGTTGAAGCAAAAATCATTTTCCCAGAATTATTCATTAATACTCTCCCTAAATAAAAAATTAAAAAACTGTGCTTTCAATAAGCACAGTTTCAAATTACCATTTATTGATTAAAAATCAATTTACCATTCTTAAAATCAATGCTTAATGGTTTATTTTCTTCAATCTCTCCTGCAATAATTTTTCTTGATACAGGAGTTTCAATCTCTTTAGTTATTAATCTTTTCAAAGGACGCGCTCCATAGCTTGGATCATACCCTTTATCAGCCAGATAATGCTTTGCATCTTCACTGATTTCAAAATTAACGCCAATGCCATGCAAACGTTTCTTAAAGTTATTTAACTGAATATCAACAATTTTAGTTATGTCATCCTTACTTAAAGAATGGAAAATAACTATATCATCAATTCTGTTCAGAAACTCAGGTCTGAAAGCTATTTTCAACTCTGCCAACACTGCATTTCTAATTTCCTTATCTTCAATGCTTCCTTCTAATAATTTCCTACTACCTATATTAGATGTCATTATTACAATTGTATTTTTAAAACTTACAACTCTTCCTCTAGAGTCTGTCAGCCTACCGTCATCCAGTAATTGTAGTAACGTATTAAATACATCAGGATGTGCTTTCTCTATTTCATCAAACAGTATTACAGAATATGGCTTACGTCGTACAGCTTCTGTTAACTGTCCGCCTTCATCATATCCAATGTAACCCGGCGGTGCACCGATTAACCTTGCAACACTGTGTTTTTCCATATACTCAGACATATCTATTCGAATCATTGCTCTCTCATCATCAAACAGATTTTCAGCTAAAGCTCTCGCTAATTCAGTTTTCCCAACACCTGTAGGGCCCAGGAATATAAAAGATCCAATTGGTCTGTCAGGATCTTTGATTCCAGCTCTGGCTCTTAATACAGCATCGGCCACAGCTTCAACAGCTTCATTCTGCCCAATAACTCTATTATGTAAGTGGTCATCTAAATTTAGAAGTTTTTCTTTTTCACCCTGTACAAGTTTACTTACTGGAATATGAGTCCATCTAGAAATAATCTGAGCAATATCTTCCTCGTCTATGTCTTCTTTTAATAGTCTGGTTTCTTTTCTTTCCACACTGAGTTTCTTTTCTGCATTAAGGAGCTGTAATTTTAGGCCAGGCAAAGTACCGTGTCTAATTTCAGCAGCTTTATCTAATTGATAATCACGTTCTGATTTCTCCAACTGCTGTTTAGCAAGTTCAATGCTTTCTCTCAAAGCTCTAATATCAGAAATATCTTTTTTCTCGTTTTCCCACTTTGTTTTTAATGCCAGTTCTTTAGACTTAACTTCAGCTAATTCTTTTTCTAGAGCTTCCCTACGTTTTTCAGAAGAATCATCTTTTTCTTTTTTTAAACCTGCAATCTCAATTTCTAAACGCATTTTTTTTCTTGATACTTCATCTAACTCAGTCGGGCTGCTGTCAATTTCAGTTCTTAATTTAGCACCGGCTTCATCTATCAAGTCAATTGCCTTATCAGGTAAAAATCTATCTGAAATATATCTGTCTGATAATATTGCTGCTGACACAATTGCACTGTCCTTGATTTTTATGCCGTGGTGAACTTCATATTTTTCTCTGATTCCACGTAAAATTGAAATGGTATCTTCAACTGTAGGCTGTTGAACAAGAATAGCCTGAAAACGTCTTTCTAAAGCTGGATCCTTTTCAATATGTTTTCTATATTCATCTAAAGTTGTAGCGCCAATACAATGCAGTTCGCCTCTTGCCAGCATAGGCTTCAATAAGTTACCTGCATCCATAGCACCTTCCGCAGCTCCGGCTCCAACCACTGTATGCAGCTCATCTATGAATAAAATAATTTCTCCGTCGTTCTCTGAAACTTCTTTCAAAACAGCTTTTAATCTCTCTTCGAATTCGCCTCTATATTTTGCTCCGGCAATTAAAGCTCCCATATCAAGAGAAACTATACGTTTATTTTTCAATCCTTCAGGGACATCACCTCTAATAATCCTCATTGCTAAACCTTCTACAATAGCCGTTTTGCCAACACCGGCTTCACCTATAAGAACAGGATTATTTTTCGTCCTTCGTGATAAAATCTGTACAGTTCTCCTAATTTCATCATCTCTTCCTATAACAGGATCAAGTTTATCTTTACTTGCCAAATCTGTAAGATCTGTAGAATATTTTTCTAAAGCCTGAAAACTATTTTCCGGATCTTCTGAAGTCACTTTATGATTTCCACGCAATTCTTTTAATGAACATAGAATTATATCCTTGCTAAGATTAAACTCTTTTAAAATTTTGCTGCATTCATCAGAATTATAAAAAATACTGAGAAACAAATGTTCAACACTAATATATTGATCTTTCATATCTTCAGCAATCTTTTTTGCATTCATAAGAACTTCGCTGAATTCTCTAGATGCATAGACTTGACCTGCACCAGGCCCGGCAACTGAAGGATAGGTATTTAAAGTATTATTTATTTTAAGTTCCAAATCTGCTAAATTTATGTTAAGTTTTTTAAGCAGTTCATATATAAAACCATCTTTCTGTATAGCCAATGCTTTTAGTAAATGCAATGGCTTTATTTCCTGATGCTTACACCTGAGAGCCTCTTCCTGAGCACTCATTATAGCTTCTCTGGACTTTACTGTATATTTCTCTTGTTCCATAATTTTGCCTCCTAAAATAATTTTTATATAACTATTAAAGCATTTAGCTTGCCAAACAAGATTCAAAAACCACAACATGTTTATTATAAAACATTTAGCTATTTTAATTCTCTTTCTAGTTGAGACATTTTGACTCATTTTATGTTAAGTTATATAAAAAAAGTCCTGTGTGAAACCACACAGGACTTTCAAATTAATTTAATTACAAATAATGTTCAAAAATTAATTTTGAACAAGAGCTCTTGCTTTTTTGTAATAGCTGTTCTTTGCCCAGAAGAAAAATATACATGCAGCAATTGCTACGAATATCTGACTCCATGCAACATTGAAATAGTTCATACCACCAAAATCTTTAGATCCGAAAAGTGAAATTGCAGCAATAGTAACCATATATACAATAAACCAAATACTGGATTTAAGTTGTTGTGGAAATGTTTTCCATCCTTCTTTATGTTGATAGTATGCATATATTACTAATCCAGCAAGAATAACAAATATTACCTCACCATCAAGCGGCCAGCTTGCCCAGTATAGAACTAAACTACAAACTATAAATGCCAATGGAGCTATCAGGTTACCAAAAGGCAGTTTAAACGGTCTGTAACGTTTTGGTTCAAACTTTCTCAAAGTAGCCATAGCAATCGGTCCTGCTAAATAAGAAATTACAGCAGCTACTGAAAGTACTCCTGCAAGTTTTCCCCACCCTCTGAAAAGAACAAGGAAAATAACTGCAACAATGAAGTTGACCCAAATTGCTCCTCTGGGAATTCTATATTTTGGGTGAAGTTTGCCTACGAAATCAGGCATCTGTTTATTCTGGTTCATACCATAAAGCATTCTTGAAGTAGTACAAAGATAAGTCATTCCAGTACCACTTGGAGAAATGAACGCATCAATATAAAGAAGTACAGCAAGGAAATTCAAGTTAAGAATAAGTGCCATTTGAGCATAAGGTGAACTGAAAAATACATTATGCCATCCATGTGCCAATGCAGATGGAGCAAGTGCACCTATGAAAGCTGACTGCAATAAAACATATATAACAATACAAATCACAATACTGCCTATTACAGCAAATGGAATTGTTTTATTAGGACTTTTACATTCCCCTGCAAGATTTACTGGGGTCTGAAAACCATTGAACGCAAATATAATTCCACATGTAGAAATTGCAGTAAGTACTTTACTCCAACCATATGGTGCAAATGCATGGTTCACAGCATCAAAGTTATGCGGATGGAAAGCAGCCGTTACAAGAAGAACTACAGTTAATAAAGGAACTATTATCTTGTAATAGGTAATAAGCTTCATTGATTTTATAAAAAGCTGTAATGACCAGTAGTTAAGTAAAAAATAAAATACAAGAAGGCCGAATGAAAAAAGAAGACCTGTACCTGTAAGAGTACCTGTTACAGGATTAAAAAGTGCATGTGCCCAGGCAAAATTCCATGAAGCAACATACTGTGTAGAAGCAGCAGCTTCAGCAGGTATAACTACCACTATAGCAACCCAGTTAGCCCAGCCTCCAAGAAAACCTGTTAAAGGTCCGTGCGATTCTCTAAGGTAATGAATCATTCCGCCTGACTTAGGAATCATTGTTCCTAATTCAACAACGGTTAATCCAATTAATAATACTGCAATACCGCCAATTATCCACGCAAAAATAGATGCCGGTCCTGCAAGTTGTGCTGCATAGTAAGCACCGAATAACCATCCTGACCCTACTATACATGTTATTCCGGAAAGCATTAAAGCCAGCTTTCCAATTTCTCGTCTAGGCTGTAGATTATTAGATCCACCCATCTTGTCCCCCTATCAATTTGTTTGTTTCTATTTTGTCCTATTTATATGATAAATAATCTATAAAATTTAAAAAAATAAAAAATCAACCTGCCTTTAAAGCAAATTTAAAATAATTCCATTGTCCCACTATCCAATTTATGAAGAATTACCCTTAATTTATTTTAAAATATATTTTTTTCAAGTTGATTTTACTAGGGTTTATAAAAAATTTACGTTAATCTAATAACAATTATAAAATGTATTACGCAAGATAAAATAAATTAACTTATATACTAAGAGCTTTGTTTATTAAGGAAATTATGATAATAGGATCACAATATTATCCAAAAAGCAACGCCCTTCTAGGATCAATTATAATGATAATTGAAGGACAAGAAAATCAGCAAGTGCATTTAAATATTTATCCATCTGATAATCTGTGCACTCTTGCACACAGTTGTGCGCAATCTATAATTCTGTTATTTTGATTTTCCTTGGTTTCGATATGATATTAACGATATAAACGATCTATCACAGGTTTAATATAACAGAATTGACTCTATATGCACATATAGCTCTTTTTGTTATTGACATAAAAAAATATACACAAACTTCAGATATTTATTGTTTTAAATCTCTCATAAATATTATTTTTTCAATTGCTTAATGTACTTTTTATAACGCATTGAATTCGTGATATAATTTATAAAAACGGACTTACTTATTAACTAATGAATTAGATGTACATTCAAATTTTATTCAAGAAGATTAATATTCTGTATTTTATAAATTATCACAAAGAAGAAAAATCACATATTCCCAAAATATAACTCAAGTCTAAAAACAGATTTAAATCATGTGATTATCTCAAAAAAAACAAGTTAGAATGAGACCAGAAGTCATTAAGCATTTCTCCGGTTAAGAACTAATTCTTTGTTCAAACTGGATATTTTAAACTATAATAAAGGATAATAGTATGGAAGTAATTTACAATTATGTAATCTCTCCAGCAAGTAATATTCTGTGGTCCTATGGACTTGTATACGTCATAATCTTAATGGGACTCTACTTTACCTGGAAGACCAAATTTGTTCAGTTCAGACATTTTTTCCATATGTTTAAATTATTGGGTGAAAGTAGAGGAAAAAAAGATCATAAGCAAAGCATCTCCTCCTTTCAGGCATTCTGTATAGGAGTAGCAGCCAGAGTAGGAGGAGGAAATTTAGCCGGTGTTGCATTGGCTATAGTACTGGGGGGCCCCGGAGCAGTATTCTGGATGTGGGCCATGGCTCTCGTCGGAGCAGCCTCTGCATTTGTTGAAAGTACTCTGGCACAAGTTTATAAGGTAAGAGATGGTCAGAGTTATCGTGGAGGACCTGCTTATTATATGCAGCATGCCCTAGGAAAGAGATGGATGGGAATTCTGTTTGCAATTTTACTAATATTAACTTACGGATTTGTATTTAATGCAATACAGTCAAATATTGTCTCTCTTGCCTTGAAAGAATCCTTCGGATGGAATGTATGGATAACAGGAATCATTAGTGCTATAATCATAGGAATTGTAATTTTCGGTGGTGTCAAAAGAATTGCCGGTGTAACTGAAATAGTTGTTCCTCTGATGGCAGTAGCTTATGTATTGGTAGTAGGCTATGTTATCATAGTTAATTTTACAATGATCCCTCATGTTTTTCTCATAATAATTAAATCTGCCTTCGGTTTCCAACAGGCTGCAGGGGGAGTTATAGGAGGATCACTTGCTATGACAATGACAATGGGAGTAAAACGAGGTTTCTATTCAAATGAAGCAGGTATGGGAAGTGCCCCAAATGCCGCTGCTACAGCAGAGGTTACCCACCCGGCAAAACAAGGCTTTATTCAATCTCTCGGTGTTTATACAGATACACTCTTAATATGCAGTGCAACTGCCTTTGTAGTAATTCTTGCAGGGATTTATCCCGGGGGAGACTTACAGGGTATTCAGCTTACCCAGCAGTCATTGAATGTACTTGTCGGCAACTGGGGTGGATATTTTATATCTGTTCTAGTCATTCTCTTTGCACTTAGTACAATTATAGGTAATTACTACTATGGTGAAACTAATGTTGAATTTATAAGCACAAAAAAGATATGGTTAACCATTTACAGACTGCTTGTGATGGCTTGGATTCTTTTCGGATCTGTACAAAAAGTTTTGATGGTCTGGGGAACAGGAGATCTCTCCATGGGGCTTATGGCCGTGGTAAATATTATAGCCATTGTTATGCTTGGAGGTATTGCGTTTAAGGTACTAAACGACTATATCAACCAACTTAAAGAAGGTAAAGATCCTGTTTTTCATAAAGAAAACATCGACTTAAAAGGCTATGTTGAATGCTGGGGTAAGGATGAAAATTAAAATATTATTATTATAAAAATTTATCCACAATGGGACCACAACGTCGCCCTTGACACGGTCCCATTCCTGCTCTGCTTCTACGCTTAATTCCATTAAATTAAAGGTATTTCTTCCTTTATATTACCTTTATGAATAACATAATATGTATTATAGCCTGCTTCCAAAGCTAGTTTTTCAGCTGTATCAAATGAATACCCCACCTCACCCGGAGAGTGAGAATCTGAACCAAATGTAATTTTAACATTATGATTTTTGGCATGTTTTAAAATTTCCAGTGAAGGATATATCTCTTTAACTTTTTTTCTAAGACCTGCAGTACTTATTTCAATACAAATATTTTTTTCAGCAATAACAGTAAATACTTCTGATATTTTATTAAAGAAGTTTTTTTTATCTACAGGGAAAAAACCAAATTTTTTCGGCAAATCAAAATGACCTATTATATCAAATTTAAAATCACTTGTCACAATGTTATAAACTGAATCAATATAGCTGTTCCAAACATAATCAACAGTATTATTATTCCACACGTCCATATGATCAGGATGATCCATAGGTAAGCTATCTACATGGTGTATTGATCCTATAATATAATCAAAATTTTCTTTATCTATGAAATCGTATATCTCATCTGATCTGTCGGCAACCCAATCCATTTCGAGGCCGAATAATACTTCAATATCAAATTCATTAATTTCTATTTCCTTAATTAAATTTTTATACTCATCGAATTCATCAAATTTCATTCTACCAGTTGTATCAAATCCGACTGGTACAGGTGAATGATCAGAAAACCCAATTACTTTCAGTTTCTTTCTACTGGCTTCCTGAAGGTATTCAATGGGATTTCCTTCTGCATGATTGCATAAAGGAGTGTGTATATGGTAATCACATTTAATATTCATAGTCAATATCCATTTAATTAATAAGATATAGTTTTAAATACAATAATTTTCTTACGAAATTTATCAAAGCAACAATAATTTAAAACTACACAAAAAAAGAGCGCCATAAATGACGCTCTTAAATATATCAATCTAAATGATTAATTAATCATTTTTAATAGCAGCATGAGCAGCAGCCAATCTTGCTACTGGCACACGATATGGACTGCATGAAACATACTTAAGTCCAACTTTGTGGCAGAATTCGATTGATTTTGGTTCTCCTCCGTGTTCTCCACAGATACCAAGTTTAATATCAGGACGAACTTCTCTAGCATATTTAACAGCTGTTTCTACTAAACGGCCAATACCTTTTGAGTCAAGAACTTGGAAAGGATCATAGTCGTAGATACCTTTAGCGACATAGTCACCAAGGAATTTACCAGCATCATCACGAGAGAAACCACAACCCATTTGTGTAAGGTCATTAGTTCCAAATGAGAAGAAATCAGCTTCTACAGCTATTTCATCTGCTGTCATTGCAGCACGTGGTACTTCAATCATAGTGCCGATAAGAACGTGTAACTTTGTTCCTTTTTCTTCTTCTACCTGTGCAATGACTTTCAAGATATGTGCTTTTTGGATTGCAAGTTCTTTAACATTACCAACTAGAGGCACCATAATTTCAGGTTGTGAACCAGCTACTTCTGCTGCTGCTTCACAAATAGCTCTTGCCTGCATTTCAGTAACTTCAGGATATGAAATTCCTAAACGACATCCACGATGTCCAAGCATTGGATTGAATTCGTGAAGACCATGAACAGTATTTCTTATATCTTCTACAGATACACCCATCTGCTCAGCCATTTCTCTCTGACCTGCTTCATCCTGTGGTAGGAATTCATGAAGAGGTGGATCTAATAAACGAACTGTACAAGGTTTTCCTTCAAGAGCTTTAAAGATACCTAGGAAGTCAGCCTTCTGCAAAGGAAGAAGTTCAGCAAGAGCCTGTTTGTATTGTTTAACAGCTTCTTTGCCTTCTTTATATTTGTCATCACTACAACAGCAGTGACCTTCTTCATTAAGGTCATAAACTGAATCAACATTGTGTATTTCTTTGATCTTTTTAACTTTTTCAGCAACAAGAATCAGACGACGGAAAGAAACAATTTTTTCAGGTTCGAAGAACATATGTTCTGTACGTGTAAGGCCAATACCTTCAGCACCAAACTTAACAGCAACTTGTGCATCGTGCGGAGTATCAGCATTAGTTCTGATACCAAGTTTACGGTATTTGTCAGCAAGTTCCATGATTTCGCCGAATGGACCTGTCAAAGCTGGATCTACTGTATCAATTTTGCCATTATAAACAGTTCCTGTTGAACCATTAAGAGAAATCCAGTCTCCTTCTTTTACTACAGCACCATTAACAGAAAACTGTTTTTTAGCATAATTAATAACAACTTCGCCACAACCGGCTACACAGCATGTTCCCATACCACGAGCAACAACAGCTGCATGTGAAGTCATTCCGCCACGTGATGTCAAAATACCTTTTGATACATGCATACCTGTAATATCTTCAGGACTTGTTTCGATACGTGTAAGAATTACATCTTTACCTTCTGAAGCCCATTTTTCAGCTTCATCAGCACTGAAAACAACCTGGCCAGTAGCAGCTCCAGGAGATGCAGGAAGTCCAACGATTAATTTTTCAGCTGCATCTTCTGATGCCTGAACAAATACAGGATGAAGTAATTGATCTAATGAAGCAGGCTCTACTCTTAATACAGCTTCTTTTTCATTAATAAGACCTTCTTTAACTAAATCTGTAGCAATTTTTACAGCAGCCTGAGCTGTACGTTTACCATTACGTGTCTGAAGCATGTAAAGTTTATTTTTTTCAATGGTAAACTCTAAATCCTGCATATCTGTGTAATGATCTTCCAATTCCTTACGAATTGCATCAAGTTCTTTGAACTGTACAGGCATAGCTTCTTCAAGTGAAGGATAATTATTTTTTCTATCTTCTTCAGAAACATTCTGGGATGCAGCCCATTCTTTAGAACCGGCTAAGGTGATTTGCTGTGGTGTACGAATACCAGCAACAACGTCTTCGCCCTGAGCATTAATTAAGAATTCACCATAGAAATATTTATTTTCACCTGTTGATGGGTCACGTGTAAATGCAACACCAGTAGCACAGTCATCACCAGCATTACCAAAAACCATTGATTGAACATTAACAGCTGTTCCGAGAAGACCGCGAATATCATTTAATTGACGGTATTTAATAGCACGTGGGTTGTCCCATGATGCAAATACAGCTTCGATTCCGCCCCAGAGCTGTTCTCTAGGATCTTGTGGGAAATCTTTGCCTGTGTGATTTTTTACAGCATTTTTATATCTGGCGATTACTTCTTTTAAGTCATCAGTAGATAGATCGTTATCGAGTTTAGCACCTTTTTCATCTTTAACTGCTTGAAGCTGAACTTCGAAATCATGATGTTCAACACCTAGAACTACATCACCAAACATTTGGATGAAACGACGGTAAGCATCCATTACAAAACGTTCGTTGCCTGTAAGCTCAATCATTGCAGCAATAGTTTCATCATTTAAGCCAAGATTAAGAACAGTATCCATCATACCAGGCATTGAAGCTGCAGCTCCTGAACGAACAGAAACTAATAGAGGATTAGGACCTTTACCAAAAGTTTTACCAGTAGCATTTTCTAAAGTTGAAAGATGAGATTCAACTTCATCATTAATTTGAGTAAAAAAAGCTTCTTTTCCAATTTTTCCAAATTCAGCACATGCTTCTGTTGTAATTGTAAATCCTGGAGGTACAGGAAGTCCCAAACTAGCCATATCTGCTAAGTTAGCACCTTTGCCACCAAGAACTTCTTTCATTGTAGCATTGCCTTCTGAATTATCTTTTCCGAAGAAATATACATATTTCTTAGACATTATTTTCTCCTTAAGTTAAAGAGTTTTTTATAATTAACCAATATAAATAAATTAGGTAATATTGTTTATATTGAATAGATTAAATTTTAAATTAAATGAATTTAAAAGTACCTTCATAGAACGCATTTTGCAATTTTATTTCAAACTATTTGTTAGAAAACTTGATTGATTTAACACTTTAAATCTTGATTATCAATCATATAGAATTAATGGCATGTCAATTTTATAAAATTTAAAAGTTATCAAGGCAGAAATTTATACTTAAAAACTTATTCATTTTTGAGTATAAATTTTTCATAAGCTGTATATTAAAATCGTTTTATATTAGTTAATCCAACCATATCACAGAAATATTTATTATGAATAATTTAGAAATAGTTTTATTTAATCCTCAAATACCACAAAATACTGGAAACATTGGAAGACTCTGCGTTAACACAAATACAAAACTTCATTTAATAAAGCCAATAGGGTTTTCTCTTGAAGAAAAATACGTAAAACGTTCAGGTCTTGACTACTGGCAGTATTTAGACCTATCTGTTCACGAATCCTGGGAGAATTTTACTAAAACTGCCGACACTGAATCTATGTTTTTCTTTTCAACAAAAACTGATCAGACATTCTGGCAATGTTCTTATAAACCAAAGAGCCCAGGTAAAAAGGCATATCTTATTTTTGGGAGCGAAACCAGCGGTTTAACGCCTCAAATGTACAGTGATTACAAAGAAAAGCTATATACAATTCCAATGTATGGTCAGCACTGCAGAAGCTACAATCTATCTAATTCAGTAGCTATTGTTTTATTTGAAGGCTTAAGAAGATATATTAATTAGTCATATACCACCAGTCAAACTGGTGGCTTGTTAATGTGAATCCCTAAAAGGGAATTACTTGCTTTTAAAATTTCTTATTTTACAAACAGGCTACCCTGCTGCATATAATCTTCCTTTTTATCTTCTTTTTCTTGAT
>DASCNA010000283.1:0-13335 GCA_036011305.1 Victivallales bacterium | reverse complement strand
TGGAATGGTTCTTGCAATTGAACCAATGCTAAACCTTGGCACACATATAGTAAAAACTGATAAAGATGGCTGGACAGTTCGCACTGCTGATGCTAAGTTATCAGCTCACTTTGAACATATGATATTAATAAATGAAGATAAACCGGAGATTTTAACGTGGCAAAAGAAGTAATTAACGTTGATGGAGTAGTAGTTGAATTGTTACCAAACACTATGTTTCGTGTTAAACTTGAAAACGGACATGAAGTGTTGGCTCATATCAGCGGAAAAATGCGTTTACATTTTATTAGGATTCTTCCTGGAGATACAGTTACAATGGAAATGTCACCTTATGATTTGTCCAAGGGTAGAATAACTTATAGAAAAAAATAATATTTAAATGCTTTATAAATATAAATGTGGTATTTAGGAGTATTTTTCAATTAATTTTCCTTTCTGATATTTAATATTTTTTTAAATTTTTTCCCCTTCTTCTCTTGATTGTTTTAATAAAAAGTTTAACTTATAGACCTTTTATGTCGTATTTTTAAGTGAAAATCAGGATTTGAATTAAAAAAAGACAGATTTTAAGCCGAATAAGTCTTAATATCTGCATTATTTTATTGTAAACATTTTAATATATTGAAATTTGAGGATATTTTTATGAAAGTTAGAGCTTCAGTAAAGCGTCGTTGTGAGTACTGCCAAATTGTAAAAAGAGGCGGTGTGTTGAGAGTTTTGTGTTCAAGGAACAAAAGACATAAGCAGAGACAAGGTTAATTTTAAATTTAATATAAGTTAAAGAGAGGTTAATAGATATGCCCAGAATAATAGGTATTGATATTCCAGGAAGAAAGCGTGTAGAAGTTGCTTTACGCTATATATATGGTGTAGGACCTGCTAAAGCAATGGAAATTGTTGAAAAAGCAAATATTCCGCTAGGTACAAAAGCAGATGATTTAACATCTGAACATATTGCAGCCATCACAACAATGTTACAGAATGATTATATTGTTGAGGGTGATTTACGTCGTTCTATCCTCCAGGATATCCGCAGGCTTTCTTCTATCGGAAGCAACAGAGGAATACGTCATCGCAGAGGACTTCCTGTCAGAGGACAGAGAACTAAAACTAATGCCCGTACAAGAAAAGGTCGCAAGATCACTGTTGGAGCTATTCGTGATAAAACTCAAAGAAAACTTGCCAAAAACTAATGTTTTTGTTTTTAATTTAAGGAAATATGTTTATGCTTGAAGAGAATAAAACACAGGAAAATTTACCTGTTGAACCGGCTGAAGTTAAAGAAGCTGAAACAACAGTTGAAAATACAGAAGAGTCTACAAGTACTGCTGCTCCAAAACGTAAGTTTAAAGGAACACGTCTAGTACCTAGTGGAATTGCATTTGTAAGAGCAACTTTTAATAATACAAAAGTTACTATAACTGATCCTCATGGAAACGTACTTTGCTGGGCTACAGCAGGAAAAGCGGGTTTCAAAGGTTCAAGAAAAAGTACAGCATATGCTGCTCAGTTAGTAGCAACAGATGCTATCAAAAAAGCACAACAAAGCTTTGGTATGCGTGAAGTTGAAGCACGAATTAAAGGTCCTGGACCTGGGCGTGAATCTGCCGTCCGCGGTATGGCGGCTGCTGGCATAGTCATTACTTCAATAAAAGATATCACTCCTGTTCCGCATAATGGATGTAGACCACCAAAAAGGCGTCGTGTTTAATTAACTATCTTAAGGAGATATAGTAAATGTCAAGATATACAGGCCCATCATGCAAATTATGCCGCAGGGAAGAAACTAAGCTTTTCCTGAAAGGTGAAAGATGCTTTAAGGCTAAATGTGCAATAGAAAGAGAAAGACCTATTCCGGGAGCAAAAAAACAGCGTAGAAGAACTAAACTTTCTGATTATGGCGAACAACTAAGAGCAAAACAGAAAATTCGTCGATTTTACGGGGTAACAGAAAAACAGTTCAGAAAAACTTTCAGCCTGGCTTCAAGAAAAGAAGGTATGACAAGTTTTCAGTTATTAGTTTTACTTGAACTTAGATTAGACAACGTTATTTACCGTGTCGGGATGGCTCCTTCAAGAAGTGCAGCCAGACAGTTTGTTACACATGGTCATGTAAAAGTTAATGGCAGAAAAGTTAACATTGCCTCTTGCACACTGAAACCAAATGATGTAATTGAACTTAAGAGTTCTGATAGAAGTGTAACTGCAGCAGAAAAGAGTATTGAAATTACTGAAAGCATCAACAAGATTCCTGAATGGGTTACTTTTGATAAAGATGCTAAAAAAGCTCAAGTAATTCGTTTACCTGAAGAAGGCGAGCTACACGTACCTGCTAATGAACAGTTAGTTGTCGAATTTTATTCTAAATAATAGCTGAAGGTAATATAAAATGGGTCTTTCAAACGATTTTCCAATACCTCAAAGTATTGAAATAGACGAATCAACAGCTACATCCAGTTATGCAAAATTTGTTGCTGCACCATTTCAAAGTGGTTTTGGACATACCATTGGTAACTCTTTACGCAGAGTTTTACTTTCTTCTTTGAAAGGAGCTGCAATTTCTGCAATAAGAATTGATGGTGCATCTCATGAGTTTGCTACTATTCCTAAAGTTGTTGAAGATGTTACAGAAATAGTTTTAAATATTAAAAAAGTTTTACTAAAAGTACATTCAGGTACACCTAAAACACTGGAAATCAGAAAAAGTACGGCAGGCAAAGTGACTGCTGCAGATATTGTCACTGATGGCACAATTGAAGTACTTAATCCTGAACAGGTTATTTGCACCCTGGATAAAGATATGGATTTCAGAGCTGAAATAGACATTATTGATGGAAGAGGTTACAAACCTTCTGAAAAAAATAAAAATGATAGTCAGCCTGTAGGAACAATTCCAGTTGACAGTTTATTCAGTCCAGTAAAAAGAGTTCGTTACCAGATTGGTGATGCTCGTGTAGGTGAAGAAACAGAAATGGATAGTTTAATCCTGGAAATCTGGACAGATGGCAGAATTAATCCTGAAGCTGCTTTAGAAAAAGGAGCTAAAATTTTAAAAGAACATTTACGCCCATTCCTTGGTCAAAATGAGATACAGGATGCTGCTTCATTGATTAGTGATGAAGAAAAATCATTATTCAAATTATTAGTTCAGGATGTTGAAACAATGAATTTATCAGTTCGTTCACAGAACTGTCTTGATAATGCTAATATAAAACTGATCGGTGAACTTTGCACAAAACCAGAATCTAAGATGCTGAAATACAAAAACTTCGGTAAAAAATCATTAGATGAAATAGTCCTCAAACTTGAAAGTCTTGGACTGGGGCTTGGAATGACTGTAAGTGAAACTATGAATGATGCCCTCCAGATGGAATTGGATAAACTAAAGGCTGAAAATCAAGAAGAGGAAGGTAACTAAAATGCGTCATAGAAAATATACTTTTAAAATAGGACGTTCAAGTGCTCACAGAAAAGCACTTTTAGCAAATCAGACTTGTAGTTTGATTATTGCACCTGAAATACGCACAACACTTGTAAAAGCCAAAGAAACAAAAAGAGTTGCTGAAAAAATGGTTACTCTTGCAAAAAAAGGCACTTTACATTGCAGACGTCAGGCTATCAGCAAATTGCGTAACCCAGATGCAGTTAAAATCTTATTTGATGAAATTGCTCCAAAATACATGAATCGCCAAGGTGGTTATACTCGTATAATTCAACTTGGACAGCGCCAAGGTGACGGTGCTTCTACATGTATTTTACAATGGGTAGAAGCAGACAGTACTGATACTAAAAAAAGCACTAAGGTAAAGCAAGCTAAAAAAGAAGTAGTTAAGGCTGAACCTAAAGAAGCTGTTGTTGAAGAGAAAAATACTGAAGAAAAAGCTGCTGACAGCAAAGAAGAAGCAAAAGCTTCTGAATAAAAACTTCATTTGTTTTTTATATAAAAGATGACTTTTTAAGTCATCTTTTTTTTTGTATAATAATTATAAATACTATTTTGGCTTATATAATGATATAATTTATCAGATATTTAATTATTAAACAATGAGGTTCAATTTGAAATACATAGCAGTAATTATTTTTTTTGGCATATTATTTACTACGGCGTCTTACTCATGCTCAGTCATGTTTCTCTGCAGAGACAACTTAAAAATAATTGGTAGAAATCAGGATTGGAATGCAAATAACGGCAGTATTAAACTTCATAAAAAAGGAGTAAAAAAAACAACAAGCTTATGGGGGCCTGCTAAAAAGCAAAAACTTATACCTGCAACATGGACTTCGAAATATAATAACATCGCTTTTCATTCAGAAATGAAACAGAAAGGTATTTCAATACCGATAGGCGGCATGAATTCTAAAAGTTTGGTTATATGTCAACTTTATGTAAATGATGATGACACTACCAATCTGGCATTTCAAAAAACTAAAACAGCCATTATGGCTTCTCGATGGGTAGGATACTGCTTAGACAACTATAAAAGTGTTGATGAGATTATATCCAATATTACAAAACTAAAAGTAATTAACAATTTTCATGCTCACTGGTTCGCAGCTGACAGTTCAGGTAATTCTGCCATTTTTGAAACTATCAATGGTAATTTAGTCGTTAGTTATGGACAACCTTTAGTTCCTCCCTGCCTGACAAATCACACCTATGAAACCAGCTGTTCTGAGCTGAAACAATATAAAGACTTTGGAGGGAATAAGAATATTCCTGATGGGCATAAATCCATGGAAAGATTTGTTAGAGGTGCATATTTATTAAAAAAATATAAAAATGAGCCGCCGATAAAATATATGTTTTCTCTTATGCATAAAGTCAGAAGGCCGGCTAATGTAGATACTCCTACAAAATGGTCAACTGTCTATGATTTAAAAAATAAAATCATATACTACAGAAAACTGCATGATAATAAATATCGTAAAATCATATTTATGGAAGCTGAAAAAAAACCAAATAATACAGTTTTAGGTGAAATTAATATAAAATAATAGCTTTTATAACTTGACTTCAGCACGAACGTGATTAGATTAACAGTTCTTAAAATAAATCTGAATATTTGATCTGTGTGGTTTAAAAAAGGGGAGATTAAACCATGAAGTTTTTTTCTGCAATAATATTAACCTTTTTATTTAGCTGTTTCAGTTTTGCTGCCTTGGCAGATAAACCCGATCTTAATAATACAATGAACTGGATTGTAAATGAATTTAATTCCGGTAATTTTAACCATAAAGAACTCAAAGTAACGAATGGAAAATACAAAGTTGAGAAACATTGCAAATCAATATATAAAAATGCTGATTTTGATTCATCTACAGATGAATTTTCATTTCAGAAAGTATCTGTGTGTCGTACTGAAAAATATAAAAATAATGAACTCGTTTTAAAATTGACCGAGGAATTTATTTCCAACTTTAAATTCCACATAGCAAATATTGCCAATGCTGTAGTTAAAAAGGATAATGAATTTTATTCATGGTATAATCAAAATAACAATCCCAAATGTATATATTACTGCTCAGTTAACCTAAAAGAAAATAAAAGTAAATCATTTTCTCTTTATTCTAACAGTAAAAACAAACTTATAAGAGTAGTAAAAGCTTTTAATCATGCGTCAAAACTTGCTGCAAAAAACAAGTTGGAATCAAATTATTCTAAAAGCTTTACTTAATAAAATAAGATCACTTTATTTTTGCACTAACTAAGTCTTGAGCATTGAATAAGTCTATTGCTGATGATTGTGATATTAAACTATAGATAAATGCTTACAAACCTTACGCAGTAATTTCTTTTGAATATCCAATATTAAACACGGAACACTCATTTTTCAAGAATTTATTGCAAGTGTAATTAGCTATATTATTGACAATAAAAAAATCTATTCTCATTTTATCAATTTATAATTAAAAAACTTTATATTTCTTCTCATATAAATTAGATGCTTAAAGAAAGAAAATCAGTACATTATTAATAACTATATTTGCAAAAAATGAAATTCATTCTAAATGTACTCCTATATAATCAATTTATGCTTTAAGTAATAATGCATACGCAAGGGGAGATAATGATTATCAGTAAAAGATTTTTTAAACGTTGTATTCAGGTATTTTCCTTTTTTCTATTTGCAGGGGTAATGTTTCAAATTAATGCAGGTACTGCAAAAAAAGTTTTGATTATAGGTATTGACGGATGCCGCCCTGACGCGCTAAAAATTGCAAAAACCCCGGTTATAGATTCTCTAATGAAAGATGGTGCTTACTGTTTTAACTCATGGACCGATAAGATTTCAGACAGCGGTCCGTGCTGGACAGCGATGCTGACCGGCGTATGGCATGAAAAAAACGGTGTAACATCAAACGAGTATAAAAATATGAAAATAGATAAATATCCACACTTTTTTCATTATCTTAAACAGCTCAATCCAAATATAAAAACAGTTTCTCTTGTCCACTGGGGCCCAATAAATAAAATTCTCCAGAAAGGCGATGCTGATATTGCAAAATCATATGATTCTGATAGAAAGGTAGCGGATGCTGTTGCCGAACTTTTGAAAAAAGATAATCCAGATGTAGTATTTGTTCAGTTTGATGATGTTGATCATGCAGGACATGCGCATGGATTCACTCCGATAAATCCAGACTACATTAAAACTATTGAAAAAGAAGACACAAATATCGGGATAATATTAAATGCCCTTAGAGCACGTAAAAAATTTAAGAATGAAGACTGGTTGATTCTGATAAGCCCTGACCACGGAGGAACAGCAACTGGCGGACATGGTGGAAATTCTCCTCAGGAAAGAAATATATTTTTTATTGCCAATGGGAAGTCAGTAGTTAAAGGGGAAATTAAAAAACCGGTAAAAGTAATAGATATTGCAGCTACCGCTATGAAATATTTAGGCTATATGTCAAAAAACATTGACGGCCAGCCAAGGGCAGTAAAAACTGGCAACGAAAAAAAAATATAGATTATAAGAATAGTAAAAGCTTTTAGTCATTTTTTAAAATTAGCAGGAAAAATATATATTCCTGCTAAACAATTTATACAGTCCATTTAAGAGAACTTTCAATCTCCTGCGATATATTATTACAATGCTCTTCAATGTTAAGAACATCTGAAAATTGAATATTATCGATATTCTCTAAAACAACATCCTCACTGACTTTAATAGCTTTAGCTTTTGATATTAATTCTTCTGTAAATTCATTTTCACTTAATACAGCAATACCATTGTCATCTCCAAAAATTATATCTCCTGGATTAACTTTAGTGCCACCAAAATCTAAAGATACCTGTATTTTACCCAACTTATTTTTTGTGCCTGCTCTTGGAGTAAAACCTTTTGCATAATATGGAAAGCCCAATTCTTTAACTTCAAATATGTCCCTGCAAAAACCATCAATGGCTATTCCTGCTAAGCCTTTTTTTTGAGCTTTAGTTGCAAAGATCTCGCCGGCCATAGCTCTATCAGAACCACCAGAAGATATAATTAATACAGAATCTTCAGGCGCATCATCAATTCCCTTAATAATGGGTAAGAGGTCTCCCTCTGCAAAAATGGTATATGCATAACCAATCATTTTAAAATTACTTACCATGGGTCTTATAGCGCTGTCAACAAGCCGTATTTCATCGTAAGCATCACAAAGATGAGTAGTACTTATATCTCTCAATTCATTTCTTAAATCTGAAAGTTTCATATTCTCTCCAATTAATAAATTTGCGAACACATATGATAAATCTTTTTATTAATCTAAATGAATAATAAAGTTGGTTCTAGTAATTAATCAAGATTTCAGTATATAAAATATTTATTTGAAAAAATAAACATAAAATCTATCTTAAATATATAAAAATCTTGTATATCAATGAATAAATTGAGAGAAGGAAAATATGAAATATAAATATCTTGACAAACTCGGAATAAAACTCTCAATACTAGGATTTGGCAGTTGTAGGTTTCCTACAGGAGTGAATGATGGCGATGTAATTATAAATAAGACAGAGCAAATGCTTTCATATGCTTTTGACCACGGTGTAAATATAATAGATACCGGGTATGATTATCATGATTTCAAAAGTGAGAATATTATAGGAAATGTTTTAAAAAATGGATATCGAGATAAAGTATACCTTTCAACAAAACTTCCAGCATACCGCCTTAATGATAAGTCAGAATTCGATTCTATTTTGAATAATCAGTTAAATAAACTTAAGACTGACTGCATAGATTTTTACCTTCTACATGGATTATCTAAAAATACTTGGGAGAAAATGAAAAGTCTTAATGCTTTAGAATGGATGGAATCTAAAAAATCAGAGGGAAAAATTAAATATATTGGTTTTTCATTTCATGATAGTACTGAAATATTACAGCCCATTCTTGATTCATATGATTGGGATATGGTAATGCTGCAATATAATTATGTAAATGAAAAAATACAAGCCGGTACAAAAGGTATTAAATATGCTAGCTCCAAAAGTGCGGCTATTACAATTATGGAACCTCTGCTTGGAGGCAATCTTGTAAATTTCCCTGCTTCTATTATGCAAATGTGGCATGAAACAAAAAAAGATCCAGTATATACTGCACTTAACTGGCTGTGGAGTAAGTCTGAAATAAGTACAGTTTTCAGCGGAATGTCAACATTTGAACAAGTAAAAAACAATATTAAATTTGCATCATATGAAAAGACCGGAAAACTTGCTAAAGATGACTTAGGCATTCTAACTAAAGTAAAAAACGAGCTTGAAAGAATAAACCCTATTCCTTGTACAGGCTGTAAATACTGTTTATCCAGCTGTCCCATACATATTAATATTCCAGAACTTATTAATATGTACAATTACAGCAAAACTACGCATAACGAACTTGACTGGTATAGTGATCGATATAGCACCATTCTAAATGGCAATAATAATAATCCGTGTATAAAGTGTAAAAAATGTGAAGAGATATGCACACAGAAAATAGAAGTAATCAAATGGATGCAGAAAATTCATAATTATTACACACAAAACTAATTCTTTTTCCCATTCACTGAGATTACCCAAATAGTAATAAATAAGTATTCATAAAAACAGCCCCCATCCACAAACTATGCAATATATAATTTAACTGCATAACTGCTTTGTAATTAATATAATAAGACTTAAATTAAAGTATCGGGATAAATTAGCTCATAAGGGGAAAGAAAATGAATAACTTAAATACTGGTGTATGGCCTACAATGCTTACACCTTATACTTCGGATAATCAAATCGACTGGAAATCACTGGATGAACTTATTGAATGGTACATTGCATCAGGGGTCTCAGGACTTTTTGCTGTTTGTCTTTCCAGTGAAATATTCCATTTAACAGAAATAGAAAGAATAAAACTTGCCTCGCATATTGTAAAAAGAGTTAACCAGAGAGTGCAAATTGTATCAGGAGTACTTCTTTCAGATAATCCTGAAAATGCAATAAAACAAGTTTATGATACAGGAGTTGCTGCTGTAGTCTGCCTCGCAAGTCAACTATATCCTAAAAATTCTGATAATAATGAATATTTAGAAATTATAAAGAAAATATTTTCTATTTCTAATGATATTCCCCTTGGAATATATGAAAGCCCTCTACCATATCACAAGATTCTTTCTGCAGATGAACTCAAGAACCTAGTATCTTCACACCGTCTTTATTTTATGAAGGATACATCTTGTGATATAGAAATAATAAAGCAAAAATTAGAAATCACAACAGAATCAAAATGTAATTTTTATAATGCACACACACCGACAATTCTAGAGAGTTTAAAACTGGGAGCAGCAGGATACTGCGGGATAGCTGCTAACTTCTATCCGGAACTTTATGCCTGGCTTTGCAAACATTATAAAACACAGCCTGAACTTTCTGAATCTCTGTCTGAATTTTTAAAAATATGTGATTCTATAATACATAATAAATATCCTGTTTCTGCAAAAAAATATCAGCAAATTAATGGAATTAACTTAAAGCCTTTATGTCGTTCTTCAAAATTTAAATTAAATAATGCTGAATCTGCCTCTCTCAGTTCTTTAAAGAACACAATAAAAGAATGGCACGAAAAATTAAAGATTTGGAGCTATGAATAATGGTTCATCATACTTATCATTTAGCTAGCAGTTTGCTCTCTCCTGTAGCAATAATTGAAATTGTAGCATTTTTTGCTCTCATGGCATTTATAGGTGTTTATACTGCAAAGAAAAACGATTCTACTGATGCATATTTTGTTGGTGGCAGATCTTTGCCAGGGTGGGCCGTAGGACTCTCTTTATTAGGTGCATCAATTAGCTCCATCACATTTCTTGCATTACCTGCTGCTGCTTATACTTTGGACTACCGGGATATTGTTCCAAACATGATGCTTGTCTTTATAACAGTTTTAGCCATTATTGTTTTTATCCCTTTATTCAGAAAAGGCAATATAATATCAGTATTTGAATATCTGGAAAATAGATTTGGCGAAATCACAAGACTTTATGCCGCTGTCAGTTTCCTTTTCCTCCAGGTATTGAGATTGTGCACAGTTATGTTTTTAGTTGCAATTCCAATGGCATTATTTACTGGAGAGTCAATTATCACAGTCATCATTATTACTGGTATAATAGTTGCTTTCTACACAGTCTTTGGAGGGTTTGAAGCTGTGGTATGGACTGATGTTGTCCAGACAATAATTCTACTAGGCGGTGGACTTCTTTGCTTAGTGGTAATTCTTCTTCATATCAAAGGTGGTTTGGGTGGTGTAATTACAATAGGAATTGCACACAACAAATTCAATATAGGATCATTCTCATTTAGTTTGACTAAAAAAACTCTGTATATGATGATGATAATTGGATTAATTACATTTGGAACAAACTATATAAGTAATCAAAATGTTGTTCAACGTTATATAGCAGCTAAATCTACCAGAGAAGCCAGAAAAGCAACAATATTATGCTGTGTGTTAAGTGTTCCCACATGGTTACTGTTCTTTTTTATCGGGACTGCTCTTTTTGCCTATTTTCATGAATTCCCGGCACCTGTTCTTGCACATTTAGATACAGATCAGGTTTTACCTTATTTTATTTTGACTAAAATTCCGTCTTGGATTGCCGGTTTAGTGATAGCTGGATGTTTAGCTGCTGCTATGTCAACTTTATCTTCTTCAATTAGTGCAATTTCTTCGGTTGCCACTATTGATATATTTAAAAGATATATTGTAAAAAATAAATCGGATAAAACATATTTAAATATCGGGCGTTATACATCCGTAGCAGCTGTTTTAGCTATGATTATTGGGGCAATACTTGTTAAATATATACCTAGAACAAGCATGGTTTCATTGGGATTTGTGTTAGGAGGAATGTTTGGTGGATGTACTCTCGGAATATATCTGTTAGGATTTTTTACAACAATTAGCAATACTGCAGTTAAAATTGGGATGTTTACCGCAATTGCTTTAAATATTTTCTTAATGTTAGATGTTATTGGTGTACTGCCAAAATTAATAACCTTTCATCTGAATACATATTTTATAATGATTTTTGTCAATTTAACTATAATAGTTGTCTCAATTTTATTTGGTATATTTTTGAGGAAAAAAAATAAAGATTTGGCAGACTTAACAGCATGGACAATGAAAAAGTTAAGATAACTTTACTAAATATCTTAATAAATCAAAATGCCTGTAGTGAAAATTTCTTCCTCTTTATTTTTTACTACAAGCATGTATGTTATTAATCATCAATAATTAATCAATTAATTCATATCAGAAATATTCTTATGAAAAAAAATATTAGTAAAACATTATATTTATTACCTATAATATTTTTTCTAGCTGCTTTAACAGGCTGCAGTAGTTTAAATGTAAATGATGAATCAGATGGAAAAACATTAGTCAGTATTCCATGTACTGTAAATAATAAACCGGACAGAATTTATGCAGTATATGGAGAATATGCAGACTCTTTTCCGCTAATAACTTATGATAACAAAATAATAGATTTAGACTCGTTAGCTCAAGCAAACAGAACTAAAAATATTGTTAAGTTATCACAAACAGGAAATGACACTGTAACAATTAAGACAAAAGACTGGAATAAATTTTATAATTATTTAATGCATAACTATAGTTAAGCAAGTAAAAATAAAAGAAAAAAATAACCCTATAAGTTATATTTGATGCTCAAACTCTGATTGGATTAAATCAATATAAAAGTTATCGGTTTACTGAGTTATCCAGCCTTCTTCCTGAAACCTGACTTTGAGTACATCAGCTATTTTAGAAGCTGTATTTGTGACTCTGCCTTCAAGTGTTGGTCCCCCTCTAATTTCCTGAATTCCTTTTACTGCGGGACCTATGATGAGTGTAATTGGGTTGCTGTAGATAAGAAATGAGGTAACACTCATTGCTCCCCCTCCCGGCAATTCACCGCCTGAAGCAGCCAAATCAGCTGAACTGAGTTTGTGCAAACCATTAGCTCTCATTTGGTACCCTTCAATTATTGTTTTCAACATAGAAGCCCCATATCCAAATCCAATAAAGATGCGCTTTGCAGCATTTCCTGCTTCTACTGAATAAAGATATCCGCGCAATACAATGTCATTAACTTGCGGTTTTGATGATGATGTAGCCAGCTCTGCATGCAGTCCCATAGCATTAATTTGCTGTATCAGTTGTGCAGTAATGCTCTTGCCCAACTGTTTAGCTATCTGTATTTCTTTTGGTGTTAAAGGCTTGCTTGGTTCACTGGTTTCTCCTGTGGAAGATGAACCGACCTGCATATCTACAGGTTTTGCCACGAAATCATACACCCAGATAGTTCCAGGCCGTGGGAGTCTGTTTGCTACTAGTATTTGTCCACTGGTGATTTTAGTTGATGAACACCCTGCCACTAATAGTAATACAAACAAAGATGCTATAACTATCTTAAGGTTTTCTCTAAATATTGATGACATTTTCTATTTACCCAACTTTTGTTTTTGCTATGAACTCAATTAAAGCTGTCTATGGAATAGTTGCAATAGCTTTATTAAATCCTTATATCAAATTTTATATTTTTAACAAGTAGCGATTTTGCAGTAAAAATCAAGCTAATTACCAAATCATAATGTGATAAATAAACTCAGAATTACAACATCCATAAAATATTGAAATAATCCAAAATATTTATGACAGGTAAGATAGTCATATACCACCAGTCAAACTGGTGGCTTGTTAATGTGAATCCCTAAAAGGGAATTACTTGCTTTTAAAATTTCTTATTTTACAAACAGGCTACCCTGCTGCATATAATCTTCCTTTTTATCTTCTTTTTCTTGAT
>DASCNA010000282.1:0-4073 GCA_036011305.1 Victivallales bacterium | reverse complement strand
CTGTGAGGGGGGAAATCATATTATTATTATTGTATTTAAAGATATATACAGAGAGAAATGGAATCTATTAAAATTGTATAAATATTTTGTTGTAGGGAAATTGTCATGATAAAAAAGAGTGAAGACAAAGTAAGAATTGGATTAATTGGTTATGGTGCTTGGACAAGGGGTGCATATGTTCCGGCAATTAAACGTGATGGACGTGCCAATATAATTTCAATAGCTGCTCCATCATTAAAAACACGTAACATTGCACAAAAGGAGTTAGGCTATAAAATTGAAACATTTGAAAGATATGAAGACTTATTGGGCAGAACTGAAGTTGATGCAATAATGCTGGCTGTACCTGATTTCATGCATGAAACAGCTTTAATGTTTGTACTGAAAACTGGCCTGCCTGTATTATTTGAACCACCAATTTCAGATAAAAGAGAAAATATAATTTCAGCACTTAAACAACTCCTTGCTTCGCCACAGATAACACAACCAGACCTAGAATTTCGCTATATGCCAATAATTAATCGAATTGCAGATATCATAAAGAAAGGGATAGTTGGTAATATTCAGAATATAACTGTCGAATTAGAATCTTCATGGGGACCAATTCCAAACTATGACTTATGCAATGTAAATCATTTGGCTACATGGTATGTTGATATGATAAACAATATAATAGATGCGAAGCCAAATCGTATCCTTGTAATTGATGGGTATGGGACACCTGGAAGAAGACAATCACATAATCTTGCTGTTCTAGACTATGGTAATATTTTAGGAACCTTCAAAGTAAATATAACAAGTGTTGGAGAACTGAAAATAGTTATTGAAATTAATGGAAGTGATGGAGACATTTATATAGATATATTGACCGGCAACTTTTCTTATAGAAATCATAATAATCCTAAGTTATTAAAAGAATCCTGTCCAGCAATTCAACCGTATGCTGACTGGCCTGGAATGCATGAAGGTTTTTCAGCTTTTATTGATGATGTAATACTAGGTAAGCAGAGGAAAACAATTGACAAAGAAACCACTGCACAACTGCACCTTGTCGGGCTTGCCGCTGAAGCTTCAAAAGATTCGGGTAATTGGGCTGATATCATGAGTGTTGATAACCTATAAAGTATTTCTGTTGATATAGATAAAATTATGGAACAGTATTTAGGCAAAGATCACGGGCGAAAATAACATAAAAACAGGAATGAAAAGCTTTATGATATAGGCAATATCAATTACACTTTGCCTGTACATGATCTTAACGTTATGGATAAAAAGATGATACCAATTTTAAAGATAGATAATCTTCTATTAAGAGAAATTAAAGAGTCAGACAAACTGGAAAGAAAAAAATCTGGCTATGATCCTTACGTGATGAAAATGTTTGGACATATAAATGATGACAGCATTCTTTCAGATAAAGAAATAGATGAATGGTACAGTTTCATGTTGAAAACAGATTATGCCTGGATAGTTGAGTTAAAGAATAAAGTTGTTGGTCAGGTAAGATTAAATCGAATTGATAATCGTGATAAAAATGCAGCTTTTTCAATTGGTTTCTTTTCTTCAAAATCATGCGGAAAAGGATTGGGTGTAAAAGTTACTAAGCTTGTATTAAAATTTGCCTTTGAGCAGTTAAAACTTCATAAAGTCTATCTTAGAGTTCTGGAATACAACAAAGGTGGTATCAAGTGTTATCAGAATTGCGGATTCAAAACTGACGGAATTTTACGAGAAAATGGATTAATCAATGAAAAATGGGAAAATGATATATTGATGAGTATATTAGCTGATGAATTTAAAAACTAAACCATAACCAGTAGATGCTCTTAATATTTTCTTGCTCCGCTGCGAAAATATAAGTGATCATAAACGTTAAAAAAATAAAAGATTTAATATTATGCATGAATTGAAAAAAATAACAGAAAATATTTATATTTTTACTCCAGGAGAAAATGATAGACCTATTTTCGGATTAATACAAGGTGATTCTAATTCAATTATTATTGATGCTGGGAATTCAACTTTTCATACAAAATTGTTTTTGAATTCTATTAAAGACATAATAATAAATAATACTTACGCAGTACTGACACATTGGCATTGGGATCATATATTTGGAAGTTCAGAACTACCCTTTCCTATTATATCAAACATACATACTTTGAGACAGATAAATTTAATTAAAAATATGAAATGGGATGAAAAATCTATCATTTCAAGGGAAAAGAACAAGTTGGAATTTTCTTTTTGCAGTATCAATATGCTTCGGGAAATAGAGGTTCCTACCTCAAATACTGTAAGAATTCCGGATATTATTTTTGATGAGTCACTTGTAATTAATTTGGATAATACGCGAAAAGCAATAATGATATATGTTGGAGGAGATCATTCTCCAGATTCAACGATTGTGCATTTGCCATCAGAAAAAATTGTTTTCTTAGGTGACTGTATTTCCCCTGCAATTGATATGAAGAATATATTCTATACAAAATCAAGATTAATACCTCTTCTTTCCAAATTGATTAGTTTAAATGCAGATTACTATTATGAATCGCATTCAATGGAACCAATACTGTTGAGTGAAATAATTTTTTTTAAGGAATATGTTTTAAATCTAATTAACAAGCATGGAATATTATATGATAACCTTAATCGCGAACATTTCCCTGATAAACATCAGAATAAATTTATAAATAATATACTTAAATGTTGGGATATGTTTATTGAATATAACTAATTCTTTTTAACAAATCACTGCACTTAATAGCTATTACGCTCCGCTTCATAGCTATATGTGAGTTCAAACGTTAAACTGAACTGTAAATTGTGGAGTAATTATGACATTTAATTTGGGAAATATTATTTTAAGAAAGCCAAAGCTAGAAGATACAAATGGTTTTATACAGATATGTGCAGAAAAAGAAACAATGAAATATTATGGAATATCTGGCGCATTTATTAAAACTAAAGAACAAGCCAAAAACCAGATTGACTGGTGTTTAAGACAATTCAGTAATAATGGTGGAAGATGGATCATTACTGAAAACGGCTCTGACGACTATATTGGTGATATAGGATTTCACAATTACAATAAAAACCACAATAAAATAGAATTAGGATATCGTTTGAAATATTCATATTGGGGACGTGGTATAATAACAAAATCTATAAAAGAACTAGTTAAGTATGGATTTCAACACAAAAATTATAATCGCATTGAAGCATTGGTAGATAGCAGAAATGAAGGGTCAAAAATAGTATTAGTGAAAAATAATTTTAAGCATGAAGGAACATTACGAGAGTACGAGTTTGAACGTGGAGAATACATAAATATGAATATATTCTCAATATTAAAAAGAGAATTGGAAAAATCAAACTAAAAAAAATGCACTTAACCTCGCAATCGCTAGGCAAGTGACCAAATTGTTATGAATAAAAGGTATTTGATTATGAAATTTATTTGTATAGTAATTCCTACAAAAAAAATATTACCAAATGCAAAATATATTAAAGAATTTGATGTATATTTGACGGATCCTAATCAATATGGGATCAGATGGAAAAGATATGGGAAAGATTCTACTTATCCAAAACTTATACAGGAAGTCGCACATGTAGTATATGAAGTAGATAACCTTGAAAAAGCAGTTGAAGACAAAGAAATATTAGTAAACCCAAATGTTCCTAATCATAGAGATGACCTAAAATTTGCAGTTATTGCTGTAGATGGTGCTCCTGTGGAATTTGTACAATTTATAAATAAATAGGAAACTCATAACCAGACTCTTCACCATAATCGGCAAATATTCAGCACCAAAATTATAGTAACAACAGGAAAAATAAAGTTTTAATAAAGAAAATAGTTCATCTCCAATTTGCCGATAGGTGAGCTCAACGTTATACTAAAAAACAATTAAGAGGAGTTAGTTATGGATCAAACATTAAACACTTTAAATCATCATCTTCAATCATTAAGAATTGGAAATATTGAAGAAATAATGGCAGATTATACTGAAGATTCTCAAATCATTTTTGAAGATAATGTTATTAAAGGGCTACTTAATATTAAAGTT
>DASCNA010000281.1:0-6979 GCA_036011305.1 Victivallales bacterium | reverse complement strand
AAAATAAATTAATTGATAATAAAAGATCTAAAGATGAGAACCTTATCATAGATACTTGGAGATTACTGTACAATCAAGAATATAATAATATTACTAATGAATATTTAAATAAAGAATACATAGGGTGGAACAGTTCGTATACGGGGCGTCAAATAGCAAGAAATGAAATGCATGAATGGAGAAAATCTACGATTAAAAGAATCATGTTGTTAAAACCTTATTTTGTATACGAAATAGGTTGTGGAAATGGATTAATTATGAGCCCACTGCTCAGTCATGTTCATAAATATTTGGGAATTGACTTTTCTAAAGAGATAATATCCAAAGTAAAAGATACTCTAAATAAATTAAATATTACTAATGCAAAAGTTTATAATGTAAAGGCTGATGTACTAGATACCATACCTGATTTATTAATAAATAAATTAAAGCCTGATACAATTATTATTAATTCTGTTATACAATATTTTCCTGATATTAGTTATCTAGAAAAAGTTCTGACTAAATCTATCAATGTAGTGGAAGAAGGGAAAATTTTTATTGGTGATATTAGAGACTTTAGATTAATTGAAGAATTTCATATTTCTGTTCAAATTTTTAAATTTCATAAGAAAAATAATAGTATTGAAAATATTGTCAAACAAAATATTAATAAAGAAAATGAACTACTAGTAGCCCCTGAATTTTTCATAAAATTCGCAACGAATAATAAAAAAATAAGTTATGTTGAAATACTACCCAAAAAAGGAAAATTCCTTACTGAAATGAATAAATTCAGATATGATGTAATTCTTCATATTAGTTCTAATTTACAAACTAATAATAAGATAAATATAAATTGGTCTGAATTTAAATCTAACGCTTCATTAACAAAAGCACTACAAGAAAAACATGAATATCTGGCTGTATGTAATTATCCAAATAAAAGAATAGTAAATGAAACAAAACTAGTTCCATTTTTATCATACAATACAAGTAAACTAGTATCTGAGTATACGAGATTAGATAGTAAAAATAAAAAGACTCTTATGCCTGAAAACTTATATAAACTTGCTAAAAAATCAAAATATAAACTTTATATAACTTTATCTATCTCGGATAAATCATGCTATAATTTAATATTTTACAAAAAAAATATTGAAAAATTAAAATATTCTCTTCATAAGACAAATTGTCAGAAATTAATTCCAGAAGTTCTTTATAACAGTCCTGCTATAAATTATCAGAAAATAAAAATTTCTGTTGATAATTTACGAAATTATCTTTCAACAATGCTTCCGACATATATGATTCCTTCATTCTTTATTGAACTTGAAAAATTACCATTAAACACTAATGGAAAAATAGACAAAAAAGCCTTACCTTACCCTGAGTTTAAGGAAGATAATACTAACTACATGGCACCGCGTAATCACACAGAAAAAATACTAGCATCAATTTGGTGTAAAGTTCTCAATCTAAAAAAAATTGGTATACATGATAATTTTTTCCATTTTGGTGGTAATTCTCTATCATCAATTAGAATTATTATTGAAGTAAAAAAAGAACTAAATATCAACCTCAACTATACTTCTATCCTAGAACATCCTACAATTTCTCAATTCTACAAACAAATAACAAAGTATAACAACGAATTATTAGATCGAGATTGCTTTAAAAATAAATACCCTATAAATGCCTTAAAAAAATTTCCTTTATCAGATATGCAAAATAATATTTGGTTCGACATACAGGCAACTGGAAATGAACTTATTTATAACGAACATATTACGGTATATATCAATAGCAACTTAGACATATCTAGATTAGAATCATGTATTAATCTCCTTATCAAACATCACGAGCAACTTAGAACTAAATTTAAAACTATAAAAAATAAAATATGGCAAATTGTTGAAGATGAATTAATAATTAAATTAAAATATTTTGACCTAAGCGTGAAGCATAATCCAGAAAATAAATTCAGATATTATGCAAACATATTTATAAAAGAAATATTTAACTTAAATCAAACACCCTTAATTAGATTTTTCCTATTTAAATTAGATAATAATAATTTCAAATTATTAATTGTATTTCATCATATAATATCAGATGCAACATCCATCAATAAGATTTTTTTACCTAATTTAAAAAGAATATACGAAGATAAAAAAAATTATAACAAATTTAAAATGTTAAAACTACCTGTATCTTATTACTATAATGTCCTAAATGATAAAAAAAATATTCTTGCTATAGATAAAAGAAAAATAGATTTCTGGGAAAAATTTGCTGAGGAATATAAACCATCAGAATTTCCTCCATATGGAAAGAACAAAAAACTGTTTATTAGAAGTGGAAGTCAGATTACATTCCAAATATCAAAATCTGATACTATGAGAATTAAAGCTATCGCAAAAGCAAACAATGTAAGTCTATTTACAATTCTACTATCTTTTTTCTACTTATCCTTGTACAAATATACTGAAAATAAAAAAATTTGTATAAATACCGTAATTGATGGAAGAAATGATGAAAATTTAGTAACCTTGTTTGGTAACATACTACAAAATCTATTGTTATCTATAACAATAGGAGGTAAACAATCGTTTCAAGATTTCATTAAAAAAGTTCATAATAGAAATATTGAAATATATAAAAATAAAATTCCTTATAATTTAGTTTTAAATACTTATAGGAGGAAAAAATATTTAGAAAATTTTTCAAATATTGCATTTGTTTTAGAGCCAAGACAAGAACTCGAATATAAAAACTGGTATTTTGACCTAATACAAGCACATTCTGGAGCAGTAAAAGATAAGATTTTATTGGATTTTGATGAGAAGAATAATACATTATTAGGTCGTTTAGAATATGATTATTCTTTATATAAGCAAAGTTTTATACATCAATTTATTTCAAATTTTCTACAACTGATATCAAATATTATTTTAAATCCAAATAAACGACTAAGTGAATACTCTTGTCTAGCAGAGAAAGAATATAACAAAATAGTTTATGAATGGAATAAAACTGAAACCATATACCCTGATATAACGATACACCAACTTTTTGAAGAGCAAACAAGTAAAAATCCAAATAATATAGCTATAGTCTTTAAAGATAAAAACCTTACTTATAAAGAACTTAATGAAAAATCCAATCAATTATCTATTTGGATTAGAAAAAAATATAAAGAATTATATGATACAAATTTAATGCCTGATTCTTTAGTACCTATTTGTATTGAGAGAAGCCTTGAACTGATAATCGGTATATTAGGCATACTCAAAGCTGGTGGTGCATATGTACCTATTGACCCTAATTATCCTAGCAATAGAATAGAATATATACTACACGATACTGATGCTAAGCTGATTTTGACACAAAATCACATTTATGAAAACAAAAACCTACCAGCACATATTACACCAATCATTATAAATAATTCAGAAATAGACAAATTATCAAAAACAAACAGCAAACAACCTTCAACTACATCACAATCCTTGGCTTATATAATATACACATCAGGATCTACTGGCAACCCTAAAGGTGTAATGATTGAACATAAAAGCCTAGTAAATCAGGCTTGTTTAGCAAAGACAAACTATAATATAACAGATGAAGATAATATATTACAATTTTCAAATATTAATTCTGATATTTCAGTAGAAGAAATTTTCCCATGCCTAATAACAGGCTCTTCATTAATTTTAAAAGATAAAAGTTTAATATCCCCTTATGAGTTAATAAATTTAATTAAAAATTATAAAATAACACTTGTTGACTTACCTACTTCTTATTGGAATGAATTAGTAAATACTCTTAATACTATATCTATTCCTGAATGCTTAAGGCTAATGATTATAGGAGGAGAAAAAGTTGATATCAAAAAATATCTAATCTGGAATAGATTTATTGAGAATAAAGTTAGATTAATAAACACCTATGGTCCTACTGAGGCAACTGTAATTGCAACCATTTTCAAAACACAACCCAGTAATAAATTCTTTAAAAAATATACAGATATTCCAATAGGTAAGCCAATTCAAAACTATAAATTATATGTATTAGATTCAAAACTAAATCCTACACCAATAGGAGTAAAAGGAGAATTATGTATAGGTGGTGTTGGGATAGCTCGAGGCTATTTGAACAACGATACATTAACAAAAGAAAAATTTATAACTAATCCATTTGTTACAGACGCAGAACAAAAATTAGGCAAAAATCTATGGATATATAGGACTGGCGATATTGTTCGATGGTTATCAGACGGCACTATTGAATTTTCTGGCAGAATTGACAATCAGGTAAAAATACATGGTCACAGAATTGAGTTGGAAGAAATAGAAAATACCCTCTCAAAACATCCTTTCATATCTCAATGTATAGCAACTATATATCAAAAAAATCCTGAAGTAGAGTATTCCGACAAACAACTCTGTCTTTACTATGTATTAAAAAAAGATGCGCGAATATGCAAAAACTCTGATGAATTGAAAATTGTAGATAAATTAAGAAAATATTTAAAAAAATTACTTCCTGATTATATGGTTCCTTCCTTTTTTGTAAAGCTTAAAAAAATACCATTAACGATTAATGGTAAAATAGACAAGAAATCATTACCAGCATTAAACATAAAAGAATTAATTTCGATCAATTATACATCACCCAAAACACAAACGGAAAAAGAATTAGCACAAATCTGGCTCAACATTTTAAAGTTAACAAAAATAAGCATTCATGATAATTTTTTCCATATTGGAGGTCACTCTTTATTATCAATAAGTTTAATTACTGCTATTAATGAAAAATTTAAAAAACAATTAAAAATTAAGGATATTTTTAACTATCCTACTATTTATGAACTGGCTAATTATATAAACAATGGTCATACAATAATTAACTCCTGTATATCAAATATTTCAAATGATTTGAAATATTATGAAATTTTACTTAGCAAAATCAATACAAAAAATTTAAATAGCTCATATAAACAAACTAATATTCTTTTGACTGGAGCATCAGGTTTTCTTGGGATTTACCTCCTCGAATCATTAATAAAAAATACTAATTGCACTATATATTGCCTTATAAGAGGAAAAAACATAGATGAAATCTATAATAAAATTTTAAAAAGGCTAACACTATTTAATAAAGAATTTTTATATGACTTCTCAAGAATAATTTTTATAAAAGGAAATTTAGGAAAAACTAAATTAGGGCTATCTAGCAATGACTATAATACTATTTGTGACAAAGTTGATATAATATATCATAATGGAGCAAAAGTAAATCATGTTTATAATTATGAAACATTAAAATATGAAAACGTAAACAGTACATATGAGATAATAAAAATATCTTCAACATCTAAATTAAAAAAAATCAACTATATTTCTACTAATGAAATATCATTTTTACCTACTAATGTAAATGAACTTCCTTACAGCTTTTCTGGTTATGAACAAACTAAGTTCATATCAGAGCAAATACTTTTACAAGCATCACATATTGGTATTCCTACAACTATTTTTAGACCTGGCAATATTACAGGTGATTCAATAACTGCCAAATCTAATTATATTAATAATAATTTATTACTTCTACTTAAGAGCTGTATTCAACTAGGTTGTGCACCTAATTTCAAAAACGAAACAATAGAAATGACTCCAGTAGATATTCTAAGTAAAAAGATAATTCAATTAGGACAAAATGATTTAACTTTAGGTAAAACTTATAACTTAGCTAATCCTAATAATTTAAAATGGATTGATTATATTACAAAATTAAATACAATTTTCGGATATAAAATACGTCTTATTGATACAAATAAGTGGAAAAATATTATAAGTAAAATGAATGTAACGAATGCTCTGTATCAACTAAAAGATTATTATTTAAACTATAAAGATATAAAGCATATAGAAATAACAGGAGTTTCTCAAGATATTGATCCGAATTTATCTTTCCAAGATGATTATGATAAATTAATAAGGTTATATATAGCATACCTTCAAAAAGTAGATTTTTTACCCAAACCAAAATAAATATTTATCATACTCAGGACTTCACTAGGATTATAGAACCTTATAAAAAGTAAAAGAATATTTCATAGAAAATAACTTATTTTAACCTGAATAGTTATGTAAAAGTCAAGTATATCTCAACCTTTTTCTTATATTGCAACATTCATACATTAACAATTGATAATTTTACAATTAACCATTATTTTATCATTTTCTTCTAAACATTACTACAGTAATGTCATCAAACTGTCCACCTTGTTCAAAATCATGGACATCTGCTATAAGTTCCTGAACAACTTCTTTTACTATTTTACTTTGATTTTTGACAATAAATTCTGCCAATCTATTCTCTCCATACTCTTCTTCAGAAGGAGAATTAGCTTCTGTGACCCCATCCGTATAAAGTACTAATGTTTCACCAGGGTTAAGTATTATTTCAGATGAGTTATAGTCCAAGTCAGGAAGAAAACCTGCAACTGTATCCCCTAAACATCCAATATATTCGTGTTCACCAGATGCTTTAACTAGCAATAACTCATTATGTCCGGCATTTGCATATTTTATTTTTCCAGAATTCAATTCATAATAAATAAGAAAAATTGTAACAAACATATTAATATTATGACTGGCTAAAATCTCATTAGTTATTTTAAGTGCTTCCGCCGGATCATCGGGTTCATTTGTACAAACATTTCTTAGAACACGCTTTGCAATGCTCATGAAAAATGCAGCAGAAATACCTTTTCCTGAAACATCTGCTATCAATATAACCATTTTATTATCAGAAAGAAAAAAGAAATCATAGAAATCACCTGCTACATCTTTAGCCGGATGCAATTCTGCAAATAACTCAATTCCTATATTTTTGTAAGTATTTGTAATTCTAGGTAATATAGCCTGCTGTATCTGACGGGCAACCTTAACTTCATTTTCCACTTTAGTCTTTTTTGCAATTTCTTTTT
>DASCNA010000280.1:0-18897 GCA_036011305.1 Victivallales bacterium | reverse complement strand
ATATTATCAATTCCCAAACTATATTAATATAAAATACTTTAAACTAATTTCTATCTCTTATTTATTTTTATAAATAAATTATTAATATAGATTATTTTGCTAAAGACTATATATTTCAGTTAATTACAGGCATATTCTATTAAATTATATTTTAAATTAATACAGGAGCTTTAAAATGGGGAAACAATTACTGCTGAATGCTTTAAAAAACAAAAACAGTGAAGATCGTACTCCTTGGGTACCTTTTGTAGGTGTTCACGGCGGAAAGCTAATCGGAGTAACAGCTGATGATTATTTAAAATCTTCTGATTTAATGGTAAAAGGTATTGAAGAATCTATTAAAAAATATAACCCTGATGGAATTCCAATCGCTTTTGATCTCCAGATAGAAGCTGAAGCACTGGGATGTGAACTTACATGGTCAAAGGATAATCCTCCGGCAGTTACATCACATATCCTTGATGATAAAAAACTTGAAGAATTAACTGTTCCCGATGAGAACTCAGCTCGCATTCCAATAATACTGGAAGCTACTAGAAAGCTAAAAGCTAAAAAACATGACGTTGCCTTATACGGTTTAGTTATCGGCCCGTTTACTCTGGCACTGCATTTAAAAGGAACAAATATTTTTCTTGATATGTATGATTCACCAGATGAAATCAAAAAACTTATGGAATTTTGTAACTCTGTATCAAAAAAAATGGCTTCTATGTATATTGATGCCGGCTGTGATGTAATAGCTATTGTTGATCCAATGACAAGTCAGATATCCCCTGAAGCATTCGTTGAATTTGTATCACCTTATGCTATTGATTTTTTTAATGAACTCAGAGAACTTAATATCCCAAGTTCATTTTTTGTCTGTGGACATGCACAAAAAAATATTGAAGCTATGTGTGAAACAAAACCTGATAATATTTCAATTGATGAAAATATTCCTCTTGATTATGTAAAAGATATTTGTGAAAAAAACAATATTTCCTTTGGCGGAAATTTAAAATTAACTGTTGTTTTATTAATGGGAACTGCAGATGACTGCAGGCGCAACACAATGGAATGCCTTGAAATAGGTTCTGGAAAAGGATATATACTTGCTCCTGGATGTGATCTCCCCTATGATGTACCTCCTGAAAATCTTGAAGCTGTTGCTGAACTTGTAAATGATCCATATAAAAGAGATATTGCAAAAGAACTTCTGAAAAATCAAACAGTAATGACTTCTTCAATTAATTTATCTGATTATGGACACTCAAATAAGGTTGTAGTTGATGTAATTACACTAGATTCACAATCATGTGCTCCATGTCAATATATGGTAGAAGCAGTTAAAGTAGCTACTGAACATTTTGGAGATCTTGTGATCTGGCGTGAACATGCCATTAAACAGAAAGAGTCTGTTGAATTCATGATGAGTCTTATGGTGAAAAATATACCTACTATCTGCATTGACGGAATGATTAAATTTGTAAGTATTATTCCATCACACACGGATCTGATCAAAGCGATACAGGATAGAATCAATGAAAAGATGCGTCAGTACCTGACAGAAAAACAAAACAAAATTCTGGTTTTCGGTTCAGACTGTAAAAAATGTGATGATTTATATGAAAATGTAGTTAAAGCCAACAAAGAACTTGGCAGTACAGTTGAGGTAGTTAAAGTCGAAGATGAGCAAGTATTCATAAAGTATGGTATAAGTTCAACTCCTGCAATAGCCGTAGAAAAGACTCAAATTAAATCCATGGGTAAAGTTCCTTCAGTCGATGTAATTAAAGAGTGGATTAAAGAATTGCAATGACACCTACAATAATACTCACAGGTTTTTTAGGAGCAGGAAAAACCACCCTGCTCAATAGGTTAATAGAACATTATGGCAGCATAAATACGGTACTGCTTATAAATGAATTTGGAACAATTGGGATTGATGGGCAACTGCTAAAAGAAGGCAATTATCACAAAATAGAGCTTAATAGAGGCAGTCTTTTCTGTATCTGTATAAGAACGGATTTTATATCAGAAGTAAAAAGAATAACTGATGAAATAAAACCTGATTTGCTCATTATTGAAGCTACCGGACTTGCAGATACAAGTGATATGGAAAAAATGCTTGCATTGCAAGAATTAAGAAAAAGAATAAATCTAAAAGCGTGTGTCTGCATGGTTGACTCTCAAAATTTTAAGAAAGTTAGAAAATATGCAAAAGCACCAGATACACAGGTAAAGTGTTCTGATATTATATTAATAAACAAAATTGACTTAGTCTCTAAGGCCGAAGTAGAAAATATTGTAGACGAAGTAAAAAAACTTGCCCCTGAAAAACCTGTTTTTCTTACTGAATACACAAATTTTCCTCTGGAAGAACTTGATAAAATAAACAGAATCCAGATACCTGTAAATTCAGAACCAGGGAGTGGAATGCCTGATCCTTTCACTTCAATATCACTTGAATCCGATGGTTCATTTACAGAAAATAACTTTAATAGATTTATCACAGATATCAATAAAAATTTATTCAGGATAAAGGGTTTTGTTAAGATCGACAATGCCACCTACCATGTCGAAGCTAATACTGAATCAGTAAATAAGTATAAAGTTAAATCAAAGTTAAAACTTGAAAAAAACAACATGCTTGTTCTGATCGGTAAAGATCTTAATAAAGAAGCTATTAAAGAAAAATTTATCCGCTGTTTAGCTTTAAACTAAAACATTTATGCCTATAATTCATCATTATTAATTTTATTATTATTTAAAGGTTTTTTGAATGAAATTAAAAATTTCTATCCCATTAATTATTTTTACCCTTTTTTCTGCAGCATTAACAATAAACGCTAATACAAAAAACTATTTTGGTTTTAACCCAGACCAAATGGATGTATCAGTTAAACCTTCTACTAATTTTTATAAATATGCAGTTGGCAATTGGATAAAAAACAATCCGGTACCTGCAGATAAAGGCAGATGGGGAACATTTAATCAACTAAGAGATAAAAGTTTATCTGATCTGAAAAAAATCATAAAAACAAACGAAAATAAAAAATTTAAAGATGGTACTATAGAGCAGAAGATAGTCGATTTTTATTTAACAGGTATGGACATTAAAAAAGTTGATGAGCAAGGAATTAAACCCATTAAATACATCTTAAGTAAAATAAATAATATACAGGATAAAGATGAATTTATTAAAACTATAGCTTATTTACAATTATACACTTCCAGTCCTTTTTTTAATTTCGGTGTTGCCCCTGACTTAAAAAACACAGATGTTGAAGTACTGTATTTAGGTCAAGGCGGACTCGGATTGCCAGATAAAAGCTATTATCTCGATCAATCTGAACATTACAAAAATATAAGAGAAAAATATGTCGCATATATTGCTGATATATTTAATTATTCAGGAGAAAATCTTGAGAAATCAAAAGCAGATGCTACTACTGTATTAAAAATTGAAACAGAACTTGCTAAAGGCTCAAAAGCACCAGTTGAATTAAGAGAAATTTTGGATAACTATCACCCCATGAGTCTGGAAAAAGTCGACAATTTATCACCGGCTTTCGACTGGAAGAAATTTTTTTCAGACATTAATATAAAAGAAACTGGTGAAATTAATGTTGGACAACCTGACTTTCTAAAAACTTTCAGTTCAGTAATAGAACTTAATTCAATGAAAGATTTAAAATGCTATTTAAAATGGAATCTGCTTAACAGTTTATCTCCATATTTGGGCAATAAATATGAAGATGCAAATTTTAATTTTTATGGCAAGACTCTAAGTGGAACTTTAAAAATTGAACCGAGATGGAAAAGAGTAATTAGTACAGAAAGTTCATTGATGGGAGAGGCTCTAGGGCAATTATATGTTAAGAAATATTTTCCTCCTGAATCAAAAGAAAAAGCTTTAAAAATAGTAGATAATTTAATCTCAACATTAGGACAAAGAATCAACAAGCTAACCTGGATGAGTGATAATACTAAAAAGAATGCTATTAAAAAACTTAAACTTATCAACGTAAAAATAGGCTATCCTGACAAGTGGATTGATTATTCAAAGCTAATTATTAAAAATGATTCCTATGTCAAGAATGTTATAAGAGCAGGACATTTTATGACAATGAGAAATCTGAATAAACTTGGCAAGCCAACAGACAGATCCGAATGGGGTATGTCTCCGCAAACAGTAAATGCCTATTATAGTCCGACAAATAATGAAATAGTCTTCCCTGCAGCAATCTTACAACCTCCATTTTTCAATCCTAAAGCTGATGATGCAATTAATTATGGAGCTATGGGTTCAGTTATAGGTCATGAACTCACACATGGTTTCGATGATCAGGGACGTCTATTTAATGGAAAAGGGAATCTGAAAGAATGGTGGACAAAAGAAGATAGCAAAAAATTTAAAGCAATATCACAAAATCTGGTCAACCAGTTTAATAATTATGAACCGATAAAAGGAAAGCATGTAAACGGACAATTAACACTTGGTGAAAACATTGCAGATTTGGGTGGAATTACAATTTCATATAATGCTTTTACAAAAACAAAAGAATATAAAGCCAACAAAAAGATTGATGGATTCACCCCTGAGCAGAGGTTTTTCCTGGGTTATGCACAGGTATGGAGAAGTAATATCCGAAATAATTATCAATTGATGCTATTGAAAGGCGACCCTCATTCACCGGCACAATTTAGAGTAAACGGTCCATTATCTGATTTCGGCCCTTTCATAAAAGCATTTAAGATCAAACCTGGAACTCATATGTATAATGCGCCAGAAGACAGGATAGTTATTTGGTGAATTTGTATATACCAAATAATCATATTATGCTATTTTTAAAAAGTGAACTTAAAAATTTTATTTTATACATCTTTTAGTAAAAAAGGATATGAGAGAGATATTTAAAATAAACGATTTTTAAAAAAGGTATTTATAATTTTGACAGCTACTTTTACAAGATGCTCTCGGGTAAAACTTATTTGTTTCACAATAACAGATTTTGATTTTTATTATCAAAACCTGTTATTGTAATTATTTCTAAAATGTATCAATGTTTCCAATTCCTATTATTACTTTATCATCCATAATAGGGCCATTAACAGGAAACCATGACACTGGTGTACTTGGGTCTCTTTCAAAATGATCATTGAAAACTCTTATTTTGACAGTTTCAGTTTTCCTACTGGTAGCTGATGTGACTGTCACCTGGATTGTTGTAAACGCAGTATCATACATTTTCTCTATTAAAACAGTATTTCCTTGCATCTCTTCTTCTGTATAGGATCTGTTTGCTATTGTGTAACTATTACCTACCCCATCTGTAACTTCAGCAGTTTCATCAAATGTTACACCGTCATCATTTTTCCCTATCACAAATGTCCAAGCTGTACTTAAATTGTGTTGAATGATCGAGTTTATCAGACATTGATTAGGGAAATCCATAATTACCCATCCTGTATTCCATAATCCAGAGTGTTTTGCAAGATACATTTCTAAAGCAGGGTTAATAGTATAAGCTAAATCTCTTGGCCTTGTTATTGGCCCTTGGGCTGCACGTGATGAGAATATAAAGCTAGGATAATCAGCTCTATCCTTCCGACTTAAACTACTAGTTATATATTCAATTTTTTCATATACGTCACAGCCTTTAAATTTATCTTGAATAAAGAATGTATTTTGTGTGCCTGTCGTAAATTCTCCAGCTGTGTTATCCGGCCAATTGATTTTAATACCTGGATCATCGCTTTGGAAAGGATACATTCTATTTATGATAACAATTTTACCTCTAACCTGTCCGAGGGTAGGGATCTGATCTTTTGTCCAAAAATAATCTTCACCTTTCGCTGATATTACACTTCTAAGTAAATTCTGTACAGTCGGATTGTCTTCAGTATCCCCTTCATTTTTAACTGTAAAAAGAATAGTTTCAGTAGGATATTTCTTTAGAAAATCAAGACATTCCGATACAACCTGATCTAATGTTGAATTGCAGGTATAAGAGCGATGGTATATTCCTCCATTGCTCTTAACCCTGATATCAAGTGATCTTACTCCCATTATAAGCTGTGCTCCAACACTAAAGTCCTGACATTGTGTTAAACCCAGTGCAGGGGCGATAAGTGTCTTCGAAAGATTTGATGTACAGGTGTCATGAGTACCCGGAATAGAGATATCCTTGAGACTTTTGTTATCATCTACATTTTTCATCCAGTCTATTTGTAGAATAGGATTTGCCCAAACATCGAACTTAAATGATTCACCATCACGTGCTGAGATAATATATTTGCCATCACTAGTTACCATCATGGTGGGATATCCATAGAAGTCACCTGTACTGCCGATCCACCAGTTATTATGAGATGAGGAATCAGATCCTTGACCAATATATGCTGAATAGGAAGTTCCATTTATTATAATATGGACATGAACTGCAAAATTTAACTCTCCGGGTTTGTTCCCTCCTGCCGAGCGAGTGTATATCACAGCTGTTTTCGATCTGGCTAGGAACCAATCAGCTACATCTGAGGATCCAGATCTTCCTGCATTTATTCTCAGGTAATTTGTAGCAGGAAACCATACAGGATTCTTGAATGGCTGACCGGATGTAATTGCGACTTCATTTTCATATTCTATGCTAAAAGTATCAATTCCAGGATTTTGTTTGAAAAATACATCATTATCATGTGATATTTTTATGCCTAAGAACCCAAATGCAGTAAATGAACTTAAAGATAGCAGTAGAGCTATCAAACAACATTTAAATGTTTTTGTTTTTATCATGCTTGCTTTCCTTTGTTTTTTAACTTTATATCACTCTGATAATTAAAAATTCAACATTTATAATTAATATGTTGGGTTAACTCCTTTCAATTTTTATTGATTATATTTTTAAAATATATAATTTCGTTATGTAATTATTTTGATATTTAATTTCATTTTGTAATTATTCAATAGAATTAACAGATCATATAAAATACACGAATGATAGAATAATCGCTGAAGATAATAATAAGATAATTTGTATTATCAGAGTAACTAAAAAACATATAGATATGGTTCAATTCAAGGCACCAATTCGAAATTAGAAATCTAGTTTCAAGCTTGTAATAAAAGCTCTATAAGAAAACTTAATGCTTTTAGAAAACAAAAGAATATAAAGCCAACAAAAAGATTGAGGGTTCACCCCTGAACAGAGGTTTTTCCTGGGTTCAGGTATGGAGAAGTAATATCCGAAATAATTATCAATTGATGCTATTGAAAGGCGATCCTCATTCACCAGCACAATTTAGAGTAAACTGTCCATTATCTGATTTCGGCCCTTTCATAAAAGCATTTAAGATCAAACCTGGGACTCCTATGTATAATGCGCCAGAAGACAGGATAGTTATTTGGTGAACGGTTAATTATTAATTTTTATTAGTTTAATGTATAAATCAGATATTAATGCCAAGCAGAACGGGCATTTTTCCAAGGTTTGATTGGTAAAATGCCCGAGATATTATTGTGAGAATTTCAAGCTGTTTTTTTTAGTGCTTCTGGTTTCACTTCAGTTTTATCAGGTTCTGCTTTTTTTTCAGCCTTTACGGGTTTTGGTTTTTCAGGATAAAATTTATCATCTACCTGTAAATGTCCCTCGTATTTTAAGTAAATAGTATATTCAGGAATTTTTTTCTTATCGCCTTTTATATCTGTTTCTTCATCTGTCATATTTTTTATAGACATAATATCAACCGGGTTATTCTTTGTAAAAGTAAAGTCTTTTCCAGTTATATCTGGTGCATCTGCTGGAATACTTAAATAAATAATCGGTTTACCAAAAATAAGCTCATCGTCTATAAACAATCCATCAAACCAATCTTTTATATCTTCAAAAATTCCTGTTACAGGTTGTACAGTATAAACATGTTTATTTATCTGTTTTGTTATTTCCACTTCGCCTATGAAATATTTTTCCTGATATTCACTTGTAGGCAGATGGACAAGTTCTTTAGCCGTATAATAATATCCTTCAGGAAATTTTTCATCCTCATAATATTTTGCAGGTGCCAGTGCAAATCCTTCAGGAAAAGTCGGTGACTGCAGTTTAGGCTCAAGTTCCTTTTTAGGTTTTACTTTTTCTTTAGATTCCACTTTCTTTTCAGATTCTGATTTTACTTTCTGAGTCGGCTCAACTTTTGAGGCTTCTCCAAACATTGAAGTTGCAGCAAAGAAACTTAAAAGTGTTAATATTGACCAAAATTTGCATACTTTTTTCATACAATAATCCTTTGTTTTATATTCAATATTCCACAGTTTTAGTAAGATCGTCATAAAATTGCAATATTAATAAACCGTTTTAAACAATAATTATTAAAAAACAAGTAAGATCTTTTAAATAAAATTCATATTGAATTTATAAGATTCTGCATATAAATTAGAAATAGGGTGTAAAAGGACAAATAATTTAGGGGGAGAGAAATGCCATGTTTTTATTCTAAGTTAAAGATATTGCTTACCTTTTGTGTTATGTCAATATTAATCTCGGGGATATCAACATTCATAATGCAGGGAGTTACATACTATCATATATCATATAGCTCAGCCGGTTCACTTGAGGGGTACTTTCAAATAACCAGAATGATATTTTCTTTTCTTATCATAGGACTTCTTGTGAAATTAGGATACAGAAAATCTATAATGCTTGCTCTGTTTCTTGCTGGAGGCTATTGTTTTATTCTACCTTCATTCAACTCAATATGGACATTAAGGATGTTTCTAATAGTAATGGGAGTTATTTATGCAATTATTAAAATATCGGTATATACTTCTGTAACCATCGTTACTAAAAATAGAAAAGAACATGCAAGTTTTATTAACTTTATAGAAGCCTGTTACATGTTTGCCGGCACTTTAGGCATGTGGCTTTTTTCTATTTTTATTAAAATGAGCCCAAATAACTGGATTAATATATTCTATCTTTTCAGCGTTATGGCTCTGAGTGTTGGTGTATTATGGTTTTTCGGAAAATTTGATGAGTCAAAAGTGGGCTTTAAAACGGAAAAATTAGGAAAACAAGCAGGCAATTTCTTCAAAGTAATTGTAATACCTTCTGTTCTGCTGTTTCTGATAATGCTGGCTCTCTACGAAACGGTTGAACAGGGAATGGGCTCCTGGCTTCCAAACTTTTTTAATAATATACTTACCATTCCTAAATTTCTGAGTATAGAAGTAGCCAGCTTTCTAACACTCGGGATAGCTTTCGGCAGATTGACAGGTTCATTTGTTCTCAGATATATACAATGGAAGAACTATTTTATATTTAATTTAGCGGTATCCGTAATTCTCATCACTGTTGTCCTGCTGAATATTCATCCTGGAAGCGGAATTAATGCACATAATCTGCTTCAGGTCCCTGTTATAGCTTATGGACTTCCTCTGGTAGGTTTTTTTATCGGTCCAATCTACCCAACTCTAGTTTCTGTTGTTATAAATACATTAAAACCTGATAAACATTCAATAATGGCAAGTTTGATAGTAATTTTCTCTGCAATTGAAGTTACGGCATCTTCTAAGATGATTGGAATCATGTATGGGCACCTTGGAGGTATTGAAGCATTTGCCATAGCTACAATTATTCCAATTACACTGCTATGTTTATTTATTATATATTATTATTACAAATATCGAGAAAAATCTGTATTTTAATTTTTTACTTTAAGACTTGAGGTATAGTTATTTTATGTAAAGAATAATGCAGAAGAGGTACAGAAAATAAACTTAATTTTTATTTTTTAATTTTTCCTTAACATATCGATTAAAATTAATAACAAAATTTTTCGCTCCATCTTCTTTCATTAATAATTTATAAAAATCACAGACTGCACATTGTTTGCTTTTATCTCTGTGTGTGCCCTGAATATGACCACCACAATATGTACCTGTAATATACATACATGCTCTACCACCATTTACGCCTTCGCAATAACCGTCTGCTGCTTCCATCTCTGCAGCCGGGCATACTCCCAATTCGCTGACTTTTACTCCATTTATTTCTCTACCACATTTCTTAAACTCCCAGCAATTCATTAGAGTCATTATGTTCCTCTCATACTGCAAAATTTTATGCTTCTATGATAAATTATCTAATATTATTTACTGTATTTCAATCTGATTTTATAAATAATATGGGATTATATTTTAGCCGTCTGTTTGTTTTCTTCTGTAACAGGAATAATAAAAGGTTTGCCTGAAAGCGGATTTTTCTCTACAATAACAATGGTATTGTATACTTTTTCAATAGCTTCATAAGTTAAAACCTGTTTCGGTGTTCCTGTATTATAGATTTTACCGTTTTTAAGCATTGTAAGTTTGGTACAATATTCCGAAGCTAAGTTTAAGTCATGAATAACCATTACAACAGTTAAGTTCAATTCTTTATTCAGCCTCCTTATTAAATCAAGAATTTTAATCTGATGAGTAATGTCAAGGTGGGATGTAGGTTCGTCTAGCAGGAGAATCACAGGTTGCTGCACCAGTGCTCTTGCAACCTGTGCAAGCTGTCTTTCTCCTCCGCTGATTTCGCTCATATACTGATCTTTAATTCTAATTGTATCAGTCAGCCGCATAAATTTTTCAGCTTGCATATAATCATCTTTGGTTTCAAAAAACTGAAACTTTTTATAGTAAGGCATCCTTCCCATAACTACATAGTCAGAAACAGATATCATGACAGGTTCAATACTTTGTGTAACTACAGCAACTTTCTGAGCAATTTCTTTTGTGGATAAAGAGTATAAATGTCTGTTTTCAATTAAAACCTCCCCGCTGTCAGGTTTTATGATTCCGCAAACAGTTTTCAGCAATGTTGTCTTACCTGATCCGTTTGGTCCGATAATGCCTAAAATATCACCATCATTTACGGCTAAATTAACATCCTTCAATATAGTTTTATTTCCATATCCTGAAAATAGATTAGTTATATTCATTATCGGTGCCATTATAAGCTCATCCGTTTTTTATTCAGTGCATAAACAAAAATCACTCCCCCTATTATACCTGTTATGACACCTACAGGCAGTTCAAGTGGTGATATTATTACTCTTGCGATAGTATCAGAGATAATTAAAAAAACAGCTCCGGTCAAAAAAGATGCCAACAATAGAATTCTATGATCAGGACCTGTATAAAGTCTGATCATATGCGGCACTACAAGCCCCACAAAGCCAATAACACCTGCTACAGATACGCTTAATCCAGTCAACAAAGAAGCTATTAAAAACACCCATTTCCTAGTCGATGCTGTATTGATTCCAAGATTTCTAGCTTCATCCTCACCAAGTGCCAAACCGTTGAGTTTTATGCAGAAAAAATATGAAATAATCAAGCCAATTACAGACACAATAAAAGCAATTAATATAAGGTTGCTGTTTGGTTGACTTAGTGAGCCCATTATCCAAAATATAATACTATGAAGTGCCTCCGGTCTCGCAACAGACATAATGAGCATTACCATTGATGATGAAATAAAACTAATCATAACTCCTGTCAATAAAAGACTGTTTATCTTCAAAACTCCTTTTTTAGCACTCAGAAAATAAACAAAAAACATAGTTATCAATGAACCTATAAAACCAGCAAGGGGCAGTACAAACAATCCAAAAATAGAACTTAACTGTAAAACAATTACTAAGCTAACTCCTAAAGATGCACCCCCTGAAATACCTAAAGTATAAGGTTCTACCAGCGGATTTCTAAATACTCCCTGAAGCAATGCGCCTGCCAACCCTAAAGATCCTCCGACAGCAAATCCAAGGATAATTCTCGGCAGCCTTATTTCTGTTAACACTGAATATTGCCATGTATTATGCTGATAAAACAGAATATAAAAAATATTTGAAAAATTAATTTTAGCAGATCCAACGCATAGAGATATTATCGAAACAATAATCAATAATATAATCAACACACAAATCAGAAGAATATATTTAGAAGATTTTGATTGGAACATATTTATTTAACCTTAACTCTATGAATTATATCAATTATCTCTCTTAATGTTTCAGGAAAGCTTACCGGGTTGGAACTGCATAATTTATCAGAACTCATTATAAAAATCATGTTATTTTTCACTGCCGGTATAGTACTGAATTTCTCCCATATCTGTTTTTCCTGATTTCCCACTATTCCCATTGAAATAATTATGATGGCATCCGGCGCTTTTTCTACGACATTTTCTCTGCTGTATATTCCGGATGAGGCATCTGCTGCTACGTTGATTCCTCCTGCAAATTTTATAAAATCATTAATATATGAATCTTTTGTAATTGTAAATAGAGGATTTGCACCTATTTCGACAAAAACTTTCTGTTTTGGATATTTACTACTTTCAGCGCGGAGAGCTTCAACTTTTTTATTTGATCTTTCTACAATCTTTTCAGCTCTGTTTTTTTCTCCGATTATTTCTCCCATTTTTATAAATTCTCTGCACATTGCCAGGTAAGTATGCGGATTATGCATAATATAAATTTTAATCCCCAGCTTTTTAAGCAGCTCAAGCTGGACAGGATTGGAAAGGTCTGTAGCAAATACTATATCAGGTTTTAAAGAAGCTATTTTTTCAACATTGGCATCAGTTACACTCCCAATTTTAGCAACATTATCCATACCCTTTAACTTTTTGCTATATGTTGTATTGCCAACAACTTTATCCCCTGCGCCTAAAATATACAGCTGTGTCGTAACTGTCGGTCCAAGTGATACAATTCTATTAATTTGATTAGCAAAGCAACTGCAGGTTATAAAAAAAACAAAACAAATTATCATATTTTTAAACATCTCTATATCCTCTAAGAATCATTATGCCATATTATTTATTAAATCCCGATTTTGTCAAATATCTACTATGAATATTCTGCATATATAAGAATATACCAGGAGTTACAAAAAGAGTTAAAATCTGAGCGACAATTAAACAGCCTAAAATTATTAATCCAAGAGGTCGTCGCAGTGACGCATCACATCCAAAACCTATAACAAGAGGTATAGCCCCGAAAATTGATGTTAAACCTGTCATTAACATAGGTCTGAACCTAATTAAACATGCACTATAAATGGCTTTTTCAGGTGTTTTATTTTCCTTACTCATTTTTTGAACCGCCAAATCAACCATCATTATTCCATTTTTTACTATTATGCCAAGCAGCAGAAAAAGTCCTATATATGCAAAAATAGACAGTTGAGAATTAAATAAAACTAATGCTGTCAAACCTCCTACAACTGCAACAGGCAGAGTAGTCAGAACCGTAAAAGGATGCGTATAACTCTCATAAAGTACTGCAAGAACAATATACAGCAGAAAAGCAGCTAGTAAAATGAGAAAAACAAGTACATGTTCTGTGGATACAAACTGTTCAGTTTCACCTTGAAATTTACCGCTGATTGACGCTGGAAAAATTTGACTGCTCATATCTTTTAATTCGCCAACTGCTCTTCCTACAGTCATATTACTTCCTAAATTAAAAGATATAGTAGCAGCAGGAAGCTGCTGATAATGAGTTACGGACTGGGCTCCTACTGTATGCTCCCATCTTGCTACGCTGCTTAAAGGTATCATTTTACCGGTAGTAGACGACCTTAAATAAATATGAGATAAATCAGAAGCATTACGACTGTATTTATCCTGATATTCCAATATGACATCATAAAAATTAGAATTCTCTGTAAACTGGGCTACTCGTCCTTTAGAATAGGCACTCATTAATGTATTTTCAATATCTCTGACATTTAATCCCAGACTATAGGCTTTGTCACGCAAAATCTCAAGTTTCAGTTGTGGCATATTCAATCTTACATCACTCTGAACATCTTTAAATCCAGTTTTAGTTTTTAATTTCTTTTCAAATTTTTGAGCATATTTAAAAACACTGTGCTCATTCAAACCTGTTATTATATATGAGTACTGGGCTCCATTTGCTGTTGTTTGCCCACCGGTATTAATATCGAGTACAGGAACAGGTGCAAGGTATATTTCTCCAAGATTAAAAGGCATATTCTTAAATTTATTTCTTAATTCACTCAATACACGGTTCATTGATTCTCTCTTATCTGTATTTTTTAACATGAGTGACATCAATCCTGTTGATTGATCAGCGCCCTGATATATTCCCGTAATGGTAAAAAAGTGTGATATGTTATTATCCTTATTAAGGATATTATCGATATGATTCTGATATTTCTGCATCTGTGGTGAAGAAACACCAATGGGAGCTCTTATAGCACCAAAAATCGTTCCACTGTCTCCATTGGGTATAAAATTCTTTGGAACAATAAGATACATTAAAATAGATCCGGCGATGCAGATGAACAATAAGATAACAGAAAAATAAGGTTTTCGTAAAAATAGCTTCAATAAATTACTATATTTCTTGACAGTGTTTTTAAGGATATAATTTGTTCTTCTCTGGATCCTATTTCTATTCGTTCTTCTGACAGGGTTCAACATTAAAGCGCACATCATAGGAGTCAACGTTAATGAAAGAACTCCTGAAAAAATAACAATTACAATAGTAGTTACTGCCAATTCACTGAAAATTCTGCCAACAACATCTCCCATGAACAAAATTGGGACAAACACAATAATAAGAGAACATGTCATAGAAATAATTGATCCTGAAATTTCTTTTGAACTCCTGACAGCAGCCACAAACGGAGATTCTCCATGTTCTATATGTCGTGATGTATTTTCAAGCACAACTATCGCATCATCTGCAATAAAGCCTATCGCCAAGGTCAGTGCCATAAGAGATAAATTATCGATTGAATAATTAAGAAAATACATAACTATGAACGTTCCGAGAATAGATACAGGAATTATTACACCAGGTATAAATGTGTTTTTAAATCTCCCTATAAAAATATAAATAACAGACATAACCAGCAGAAAAGCTATCAGCAGAGTTACTTTCACCTCGTTAACAGAGCTGAGAATAGTCTTCGACCTGTCGTATATTATTGAGACATTCAATTCTTTAGGCAGTCCGGCTCTCATCTCTACTATCATTTTCTTTACCCTATCAGTAAGGTTCAGTATATTAGCACCTTCTTTGCCAGTAATTGCAATCATTATGGGATTCACAAATTTCTGCTTATCTTTATTAAAAAATTTAAGCATATAATTCGGTTGTTCTGTAGATAAATAAGCTTTCCCGATGTCTGAAACCCTGACTGTACCTTTATCATTATGGGTTATGATAATATTGTTATAACCTTCTGGAGTCGTCAACTGGCCTGCCGGATCAATGGCAAGAGTTCTATAATTATCTGAGAGACTTCCTCCGGATGACATATCAGTCGCATTCCATATTGCAAGACTTACATCTGAAAGTGTCACATGAAACTCAGCCATTTTCTGGGGATTCAATTTTACTCTAACTGCAGATGAAACACTCCAGATTGTAACACTGGAAATACCCTGAAGCATATTCAGCGATTGTGCTATTTTCTTATTAGATATATCAAACAGTTTTCCATGTGATATCGATTTTGAATCAACTATTAAATACATTATTGGTTTATCCGATGGATTTACATTCTTGAACTGGGGATCAGACGGGAGCTGCGGCATTGATCCTTTTGCATATGAAATAGCTGATTGAATATCAGGAATAACACTATCCAGATTAACGTTTAGATCAAAGGTTAAAATTATTTTCGTAAATCCGTCTGTGCTTGTAGAAATTATATTTTTTAAACCCTGAATTTGTATTAACTGCTGCTCCAACGGTTTTGCAATAGTATTCGCCATTATAGAAGGAGTGGCTCCTGGATAAAATGCAGTTACAGTCATTACTGGATAATCTATCTTCGGCAAAGCTGAAACAGGAAGCCTAAAGTACGAAAGGACACCGAAAACACATATTGCAAAAACAATTATAGTTACTGTAACAGGTTTTCTGATAAAAAATTTTGAAATATCCATATCTACAAATAAACCTCTATTTGTTTCTGCCGTTTTCTATTCTCACTTGAACTCCGGAAGAGACATTCATAAGATTAGTCGTAATTATTTTATCACCCGACTTTACATTACCTGATATGAGCACATAATATTTTTTATAAGAGCCGTCAATTTTTATGTTTTTAATCAATGCCTTATTTTCTTCAGACACAATATATAAAAACCGTCCGCTTCCATCACTTTGTACTCCATTCTTGGGCACAAGAACCGCATTTTTCCTCATTCCAAGCTGAATTTTTACATTAACAAACATACCCGGTAGCAACTGCATTTTTTGATTTGGAATAACTGCTCTCAAAGAAACTGTTCCACTAAGCCTGTTTGCAGTATTATTAAGAAATTTCAAATATCCATCATATATTATCTGCTTAGTTGAATCATCTTTGGTATTTTCACCTACAGATACTGAAACCTTAACAGAATGCTCGGCATTAAAAATTTTTTTAATCTTAAAATAGTCGTTTTCAGGTATGGCAAAGTCAACATAAAGAGGGGCAATCGATTTTATATTTCCTAAAACATCTGACGTAGAAATTATATTTCCGGCATTCATTTTATAAATTCCAAGAATACCGTTAATGGGTGATTTAACAGAACAATATTCAATATTAATCTTATCTAAGTCAATTCTGGCAATATCAGATTCCAACTTAGCTTCAGCCATCTGAACACCTGTCAAAAGTTTTTGATATGCCTGTTTCGACATATTACCGGTAGCTGCCAATTTTTTATCTTTATATAAAATGTATTTCTGTAATTTCAGATCAGATATATCCTGCTCATATTGAGACGTATCAACTCTCAGGGTCGCTCTATAAGGTTTACTGTCTATTTTAAAAAGCAGTTGACCTTTTTTTACATAAGCACCCTCATCAAAATAAACTTCCTCTATTTCTCCCGATACCTGCGCTTTTATATCTACACTTTTATACGCAGACAAATTCCCAAATGTACTGATACTGAAAGGGATATTTTTCCGTATAGCATTTTCTGTCTGAACATGCATTACTGTGGAATTGTTATTTGTAACAGAGTCAGTGCAACCTGTTAATAGCAACAAAAATGTACTTATAAAAATAGCAGAAAACCTGCATTTAATTTTCATGTATTTACTCCATAAAAAAAGCGTTATCTTCAATAAAACAAATCAAGAAGATAACGCTTTTAACCTTCAATATCTTTATAAATACCATTCGTCAAACCACGACAAATAATACTAATGGACGCAAGCAGGTCTTCTGGCTCTCAAATCACTTTACCGGTTTCACCTTCCCGTCTATAATAATAAACAGTGGTTTGAAGAAACTTTCATCATTGATCACAGCGGCGGGCCCGCAACGGATTTAAACCGTTTTCCCTATTAAGTTTATTAAAAAAACGCTATACGACCGTTGAATAAATATTCAGCCATATAATAATACCTGGTAATTGGTTTTACAATTTTCGTTTTTCTTATCTTTTTGAAACATAGGCATTTATTTCAAAATATGATAAAATTATGAAACAACGATTAATTAAACTTTGATTATTTTATGCTTAAAAATCACAAACTTAAAAATCTGCCTATCAGTATCGCATTTTTGATTGGTATATCCATCATTATATTATGCCTCTCACTGCTTCTGGCTTCTTCATCATTCACAGCACTAAAAAGACTCGGTAATTATTCTAACAGAGTAAGTAAAAAATATATTCTCAAACATACATCAGAAATACTGCTCGAAAAAAATATAGACATTATGCAGGATATAGAATTAATACTAAGTGAAATAGAAAATGATGCTCATCTTCTATCAAAACAAACTGAATACTACCTGCAAAATTACAAATACTATAAAAGGCCTGACAAATATTCAATCAACATTTTTTCAAACATAATTATGAGCGGTAAATATCACCTCAGTCCTTATAGTGATGATATTTCTGTATGCTACTGGGGAAATACCCAAAAAATTCCGGAAGTCATATCTAATCAAATGAGAGCCATCAGTTATATAACCAGCCTAATATATAACATTACAAAAGTAAGTACTTATACTGAAGACATATGGGTAAACATTCTAAAAGACAAATATATGGTTGTGGCACCTAACTTCACAAATGACGTTAAACTTATTGCATATAATGAGTTCAGTCAATACTTCCAAACAGTATATGATTATTATAGCAAAATTTATTCAGAGCATCCTGAAAAAAAAAGTGAAGCAGTCTGGTTAGGCTACAAAAAACAACTTTTCAAGAACAGAAGAGATATTTCTGTTATGTATCCTATTTTTGATCAAAATAATGATTTTGTCGGTTTTACGGGTGTTGATGTAAGAGTTGAAATTTTAGCACAACAAACTCTAACACGTAAAACTGGAAATTCTTTAGAGAAAAATATAATTGGACAATATTTTCTCATAATGCATGACACTACACTTGTTTACTGCCCTGAATCAATATATAGGCTTTTTTCGTTGCTGCATGAAAATGATAAAGATAAGTATTTTTTTAATGCTGATTATTCCGTTAAACTTGCTGATTCAACAGATAAAAATGTAAGAAATATAGGCAAATTTATAGCAAATGCTAAAAAAAGCGGATTTTCTGAAGTAACACTTAATAATAAGCAATATCTGATAGCTTTCAGCAAAACACAAATTAATAGATGGACTGTAGGCACTATCATGCCAATTGAAGAAGTAATGAAACCTGTTTACCTGACAAAAAACAAAACTAATCATTTAATGGATTCTCTGCAAACAAACTATATCTGGATTATTTTGATATTCATAATACTTGCTATATTTATATCTCTACTATTTTTTTCAGCTTTAATAAATATACCTATAAAAAAACTTAAACTTGCTGCTCAAAAAATTGGTAACGGCAAATTCAATACTCCGATAAAGATTAACGCTTTAGG
>DASCNA010000279.1:0-35656 GCA_036011305.1 Victivallales bacterium | reverse complement strand
AATCAAGAAAAAGAAGATAAAAAGGAAGATTATATGCAGCAGGGTAGCCTGTTTGTAAAATAAGAAATTTTAAAAGCAAGTAATTCCCTTTTAGGGATTCACATTAACAAGCCACCAGTTTGACTGGTGGTATATGACTGTGTATAATAAATGGAAATAATAATTTCATATAAAATTATTAAACTAATACGAATATTTGCCTTCCATTACATATTATCTATCTGTTAATTTAACATTTATTTGAAAGTTTTGCAAAAAAAAAGGTTCGCGAAGTGCGAACCTTTATTAGATATCAATTTAGTTAGAAATCTTTAATGCCACCGCATGCTGCTGCAAGTTTTGCTCTATCCACTGCAACCTGAATAACAGCTGATACATAAACAGATTCAGATTTTATCAGCTTCTGCTGCGCCTGGTTAAGGAATGCAATGTCTTGGTTGCCTGCGTTATACTCTTCCCTTACAAGATCACGAAACTGTCTTGCCAACTGAAGGGTCTGAGCCTGTATTTTTCTAACAGCTATTGACATATTAAGATGCACATACCAATGCCTAACCTCTGTTACTACTTCAATCCATCTTTTGAGCAATGTTTCTTTCTGTACATCGTATAGTGCCATGTTGGATCTGACATCAAATATTCTGCTTCCGCCTTCCCATAATACCCAGTTGGAAGACCAGCCGTAATTGTATGTATTACTTCCATCAGGACCTGTTGGAGCCATCGCTCCCCCCATGGCTCCTGATCCGCCACTGCCTGCGCTGAAGCCGTAATCCATACTTATAGAGACGGTTGGGGAGAATGCACCCCAGGATTTGTAAAGGGCATATTTTGCAGCCTTAAGCGTTTCTTTCTGGCCTCTCAGGTCAGGTCGCTGGTTAATTGCCAGATCTAGATAAAATTCAACTCCCATGGAGAATTCGCTGTTATCAACTACTTCTATTGGAGGAAATCTAACTTCAGGAGGTATATCAGCGGTGGTAAGCCCCATTATTTGGGCCATTAAATACCGGTCTATCTGATATTGAGCTTTGGCTTGAATTAATGCTGTCTGTGCGTCATTACGTAGTATTTTAAAATTTAATACGTCGCTTAAAGAAGAGGCCCCCGCATCATATTTCAACTGTTCGTCATTAACCATCTGTTCCTGGAAGATTTCATTACCCAGGTCAATCTGTATATTTGCTCTGTCAAGTAATATTGAATAATACTGTACTCTAGCATTTTTCACCAGTATTCTTCGTGCGTTACGGTAGGCGTATTCTTCTGCCTTTGCACTTGCATTTGCTTCTAATGCACCGAATACATCCTGCATCCCGTTGAAAGCAGTATAGTTCATACCTAAATACCCGGTAGAAGAATTACCTCTGGTGCCTCTTGAATTTCCAGATGAGCGCCCTTGAGTCCATGTCTGACCGTAATTTATCCCCAAAGTAGGAGAGAATACTGAAAGTGACTTATAGTATATTGCATAGAAGCTTATCATATTCAGCCTGGCGATTTGGTAAGTAGGGTTGTTAGCCAATGCTATATTAATAGCTTCGTTAACTGTTAGTACCCTGTTATCAGCAGGCAATCTCCGCTGTTCACTTTCACTTTCTGCAGTATAGTTGTTTGCATGAATGACATCAGGCGGCGGTTTATAAGATACGCAGCCTGAAGAAATAGCAAATAATGCACAGCCGAACGCATATGCAGTGAATTTCAATAGCCTCACATTCATCTCCTCTCTAATTTAAATTTATACTTGATTTTATATCTTAACTATCTGTGACTGCTCTCCTGTAGAAACTGATATGGATCGCAACCTATATAAATTTTAAGGGATAAGGGTGTAGAAAATCAATGGTGTTTCTTTAATTTTTGTAAATTAAATGAGAGATTTCACTGATTTAAACAACATTGTACAAAAGAGTTGAGTATTTTATATACGATGCATGGATGAAAATTTTTCAATATAAATCTGCTTAATACCTAAAAGTTGATTTTAGAAAAAATTATGTATCATATGGAGAGTTGGATACTATTATAAATTAATTACCTAATTAGCTTATATTTATTCAAAACATTACATTAAAAAAGGCTCGCGAAGTGCGAGCCTAAGATTAGATATAAAATAAAATTATAAATCTTTTAAGCCACCGCATGCGGCTGCCAGTCTGGCTCTGTCCTTAGCAACACTGATAACTGCCGTTACGTAATCAGTCTCAGATCTTATCAGATTCAACTGTGCCTGATTAAGAGTCGCTATGTCTTGATTGCCTGCGTTGTATTCCTCTCTTACAAGATCACGACGCTGTCTTGCCAACTGAAGGGTCTGAGCCTGTATTTTTCTTACGGCTATTGACATATTAAGATGCACATACCACTGCCTAACCGATGTTACTACATCAATCCATCTTTGGAGCAAAGTTTCTTTCTGTGCATCATATAGTGCCATGTTGGATCTGACATTAAATATTCTGCTTCCGCCTTCCCATAATGACCAGTTGGCAGCCCAGCCGTAATTGTATGTATTACTTCCATCAGGACCTGTAGGAGCCATTGCCCCACCCATGGCCCCAGATCCGCCCACGCCTGCACTGAATCCATAATCCATGCTTATATCAACAGTTGGTGAGAATGCACCCCAGGACTGATAAAGGGCATATTTTGCAGCTTTAAGTGCTTCTTTCTCAGCTCTCAAGTCGGGCCGTTGGTTAATAGCCAGATCTAGATAAAATTCAACTCCCATGGAGAATTCACTGTTAGCAACTACTTCTATTGGAGGAAATCTAACTTCAGGCGGTATGTTTGCGGTGGTAAGTCCCATGTACTGAGCAAGTAAATAACGGTCTATCTGATAGTCAGCTTTGTTTTTAATTAATGCCGTCTGTGCATCATTACGATCAATTTTAAAGTTTAATACTTGGCTGAGAGAAGTGGCTCCAGCATCATATTTCAATTGTTCGTCATTAACCATCTGTTCCTGGAAGATTTCATTACCCAGGGCAATCTGTATATTTGCTCTATCAAGCAATACTGTATAATACTGAACTCTTGTTGCTCTTACCAGTACCCTTCGTGCGTTACGGTAGGCGTATTCATTTTGCTTTGCAGTTGCTACTGCATTTAAAGCGCCGAATACGTCCTGCATCCCGTTAAAAGCAGTATAGTTCATACCTAAATACCCGGTAGAAGAATTACCTCTGGTGCCTCTTGAATTTCCTGATGAACGCCCCTGTGTCCATGTTTGACCGTAATTTATCCCCAGAGTTGGAGAAAATACTGAAAGGGACTTATAGTACAATGCATAGGCGCTTACCATAGTCAGCCTGGCGATTTGGTAAGTAGGGTTGTTAGCCAGTGCAATATTAACTGCTTCATTAACGGTGAGCACACTGTTATCGGCCGGTAATCTTCGCTGTTCACTTTCACTTTCTGCAGTATAGTTATCTGCATGAATGACAGCCGGCGGCGGTTTATAAGATACGCAGCCTGAAGAAATAACAAATAGCGCACAACCGAACGCATATGCAGTAAATTTCAATAGCCTCACATCCATCTCCTCTCTAATTTAAATTTATAGTTGATTTTATATCTTCTTATATGTCAGGTTTGCTCTCCTGTAGAAACAGGTATGGATCGCAACCTATTTAAATTTTAAGGGATAAGGGGGTAGAAAATCAATAAAGTTTATACATATATTATGGAAAATAATCTATTTAGGTAGAGTTTTAGTATTTTTTAAACTCTTAATGATTAAAAGTTTTGCCGGATAATGAATAATATGATCATAAATATATAATTGTAAAAATTAAAATATTTGTTTAGTAAACAAAATAATGTATTTTAAATTCAAATTAAAAACTGCTCAGAATTATAGAGGTGATTAAGTGACATATAATGAAATAGAATATAATGTAGTTTTCTGCCGATACAGTGAAATTGCTTTAAAAGGTAAAAATAGATGGAGATTCGAGCAGTACCTGATAACAAGGATAGCTAAATTAATAAACTGTATAGATAATATTGTCGTAAGAAAAATAAGAGGCAGAATTTTAATACATTTAAAAGATGAAAGAGCATTTAGAGAAGAAGAAATATCTAAAATTTCAATTGCTTTAAATTATGTTTTTGGTTTAGATTCCTATTCATTTTCTATAAAAATTCCATCTGATATTACGCAAATATTAAATACTGTCGATCAGACTGTTAATAATATTATTTTTTCTGCAGGAAATGAAAGCAATAAAAAATTAACTTTTAGAGTGAGAGTAAGAAGATCTTATAAAGAATTTCCTTTATCTACTAAAGATACTGAAATAGCCTTAGCAGATTTGGTGCTGGCTAAATATACAGATTTATCCGTTAACCTTAAAAAAGCCGATGTTACAGTTTACTGTGAAATACATGAAGAGTATTCATACATTTTTTATACAAAGGAAAGAGGGCAGGGAGGATTGCCGAGCGGTAGTAATCCTCCTGTTTTATCACTGTTATCCGGTGGGTTTGATTCTCCTGTTTCTTCGTATACGATGATGAGAAGAGGAGTTTTTGTTGATTATATTTCTTTTCACAGTTATCCGTTTACACCTGAAGCAACTGTTGATAAAATAAAAAATCTTGCAATACAGTTAAATAAATTTCAGGGAGAGAGAAGGCTTTTTGTCTGTAATCTGCTTGAAGTACAGAAAGATATCTGTGCTGGAGTTTATGAAACATTTAGGACAATACATTATAGAAGAATAATGTTTAGAGTTGCAGAAAAAATAGCATTGCTCAATGGAAATAAAGCATTAGTAACAGGAGAATCTGTTGGACAGGTCGCCAGCCAGACAATAGTGAATCTTGCTAATATTGACAGTGCTATCGATATGCTTGTTCTCAGACCGTTGATAGGTGCAGATAAAATTGATATTATGAATATAGCAGAGAAAATAGGAACTTTTGAATTATCTAAAGAACAGGTTCCGGACAGCTGTACAGTTTTTTCACCTTCAAATCCAAGTACAGGCGCCCCGAGAAAGATGATATTGAACGGAGAGAAACATCTTGATATTGATGAACTGGTAGAAAAAGCTTACAAAAATACAGTGGTGATTGATCCTCAAACAGGGGAAGAAACAAGTCTTGACGAGATATTTCAATAATTTTCACTTGCAAACTTAATTGGTTTATGTATTAAATCGGCTTGAAAATACAGTATGCAATATTAAATTATTTTTTCTGCTTTAATATGGGGCATTAGCTCAGTTGGCTAGAGCATCACACTGGCAGTGTGAGGGTCAGCGGTTCGAATCCGCTATGCTCCACCATATTTAACTCCTCTGAAAGCAACGACTTACAAAAAATAAAGTCAGATTTTGTTTCTGTTTTGTTTAGGCACATGTCCCCATTTATTAAAGTAACATATGTATATAAAAAATAGCAATTATTAAGGTTTGAAAAAATTTGCTTTGATTTTTAATCTTAATAGTTGTGAGAATTTTGTTCGTTACTGGTAACGATAAAAACATAGGAGTACGAACGAAAATTATGTTAAACAAGGAATTCTTAAACCTAGTAAATTAGGTAGCTCTATACATCTCCTAGGAACTGAAGTTTTGGAGGCTTTGGTCGCGGTTGAATAAAGGAATTAGATTTAGTTAATTCAAGAAGGCATCCCTGTTTATCACTATAAAGTATTACTGCTCCGCAATATATTAGATATTCAGCAAATGGCAAATCCCCCCTCATTGAAATATATAATAAATTGGTTCCAAATAATTCAGCTAATTCTTCAGGAGTCAGTAAGATTTTCCCTGTTATAAATCTTTCTATTTTTTTTGTTCTTTCAGGATAGATAAAATAAGAATACATAGGATCAAGAGCTGTAGAATATGAGTACTGACTTGCTACATAAAATGCTCTACCAAAATTATGCCAACGTAATAATGCAACATATGTTCCTGGTTTCAAGTTTTCAGATGCCCATCGTCCGTAGTCATATAAAGGTGGGTAAAAAACTGAATGTTTTAAAATGAATTTATTAAATGGAATGGCAATCAAAAGAAATATAATAATTAATGCATATTTCCATGTATCAATAAACCTACAAATTTTTGAATTAAGTATAAAGTTCTTGTAATTAAAAACAGCGTATGAAAAGTTAAAAATGATTATGGGTATTGCATATTCACTAAATCTTTGGTTACAAAAATAACCAGATATCAAAACTAGCTGTAAAATAAGTAAGAACCATTGTTCAATTGTCTTCTTTTTTGTGATGAAGAAAAAAAACATGTAAAAAATAGAAATCAAAAGAAATGGTATATTATATACTATTGTCAATAAGTCTGGAGGACGTATGCCAAGTCCTATCATAATGTCATTAGCACCCAAGCCTAAAGCCTGTTTTATTATAAGAAATGCCATAACATACCACCCTGTAAAAGTACTTGGAAATTGGGGGTGAATGCATAAGCCAACTGCTATGCCAAAAGTTGAGCAAAGTAATAGAAATAGAGTTAATAAAGATTTGTAACTTCTTTCATATAAAATACGTACTACACAATAAATCGTTACTGGGATAATGATAAGGTGAGGCACTGAATAAAATAAAACATATAGCCATCCAATGAAGAACATAAAAATACATTTAGTCTTGAGTTTCAATCTAGATAATAAGATAAAAACTATCGTAATAAATATGATTACTGAAAAAATGAAAGGTCGAATACAAATTAGTCTTTGAATTGAAATAGGTGCAATAAATAAATATAAGGGAGGTATTAAAAAGCTTGCTGATTTGCAATAAATATAACCACCAATGGACATTGTTAATAAAACAAAGAATACAAGAATAAAATTTATGAAATGGAATGGTGCATTTAGGGATATTCCTAAAAAGCTGCTTAATAATCTTAAAACATATATTACAGCATGAAAACCAAGTTCTTTATCGTAGAAACTATGTTTCCAAATTGACATCTCTGTCCAGGGGAATTTTTGCGTTGTTGCAACGAATGGAAAAATGTCACTAACCCTTATATGATAGTAAACATCTGTTCCAAAATCGGCACCTAGTGGCACAATTACTAAACGGATATAGATAAAAAATAGATAAGTAATTATAAATGATACGGATAGAAATATTAGATGTTTATTTTTATTAAAGTTCAGAGTATTAATAACCATATGTGTCTAAACAATTATTATGAAAGTTAAACTTAATGACCTAAAACAATTTTATATAAAATATTGATAGCTATATAACAAATATAATTCAAGTTATTATATCAATGTTAAGATGCAAAAGTTAAAATGAAATCATTATTAGTGTAAAGATTAAAAAATTACAACGGCAGAAAAAATATTTTTTATCGGAGTAAATCCGCTATGCTCCACCATTTTTAAATTCCAATAAATATTCTTCTTTAATAAATTATATTATAATTAAACTTTTTACAGGAATTTCTTTTTTCAGGAATATATATGTTATTATTGATTTATATATAACAGAAATAAGTATAGCTATTGAAATACCGGTCAAACCGTAATGATAAGTTAAAAGACATCCTGAAATTATAACAATGACAATTTCACCTATACTTATGCCGAGTTGCGAGTTTGTTTTAATTAATGAAAGTATTTTAGTCTGGGGAGTAAATATTGATTTTATTAAAAATGCAAAGCAAAGAATTTTAAACGGAAGGTCTACGTTTGTGAATGTTTTTCCAAATACTGCTAACAGGTTATTGGCAAGGAGAAATATAATTGTTGTTGTTATAAAAAGAGCTATCATATTTATGAGATTAATAATATTCAGACTGTATTGCAGATCGTGATATTTTTTATTTGTAACTAGTGTGCTTATCCTAGGTGCTATTAAAGAGGTTATTGAACTTGGTATAACTAAAAGGATATTTGTAATTACAAGTATTGCGGCGTAGTGGCCTATATCTTTTCTGTTATGACAGAATGCTTCAACTATGAAAAAATCCACTGTCCATAATGCACCGTTTAAGATTTGAATTCCAGAGAACTTCAAAGAGTCACTGAGCCATTTTTTTTTGGAATTGGTTATTAATGAATTTTCTTCAAATAAAAACCGTTCAAACTTGAGAATTTCATATTCTCTGAAAATTTTTATAATATAGGTTAATTCACTAATAATAATTATTATACTGGTTATTAATATCATTAAAGCAATATTTGCCAAGCTTAATTTTATATCGAAAAGAAACAGAGCCAAAGCGGTCAGTATGATTAAAATCATATAAAGAGCCATTTTTCTAAAGAAGTAAAAAAGTACAGGCCATTTATTGCTTAAAATATAGTTTGAAAATAAAACGCCTAAAGCATAAACAGGCGTGATTGCCAGATATAGAATAAAGTAACCGGTTGCAATGTCAAAAATATAAGAAGTCATGTAGATAATTATAAGTATAATTGAAAAGATAACTGATGTCATAAATACAGTTTCAATATTCCATGCAACAAAATATCTAACCTTAAGTTTATCTTTGCTGTTAAAGTATTTTGCCAGATATTTCTGTGCTGAGTTACTGGTACCCAGCAGCAGAATCATTGAAGCAAAGATTATAATTCTAGTATAAAATGCAAAAGCTCCGTAATGGGCAGTGTCAAGATGATTCGAAATAATAATATTTAAAATATACTTAGAAAAGTAGAATACTATTCCTAGGATAACCAGCATTGTGGCTATGTTTTTTCTCTCATTTGTTGTGTTATCAGATTGATAAAAAATAATAGAATGAATCATTTTATTATAAATTATTATCGGTATACAGACTATGATAATGAATCCCACAAACTGAAACATGAGAAAGTATATTTTGTGAGACTGAATTGTTACATTAAGGTTGGATGTTATTAAACCTAAAATTATTAATGCCATGGAAACCAAAATTGCCACAGTTCCGCCAACTGGTAGAATATATTTTTTGTATATTTTTTTTACAGTTCTGTCTCTGCTCAGTATTTTCATTCCGGCACTGAACATAATAATATACATAATCAGGTAAGTGCTGCTGGAAAATACATTAAGCATAAAATAATTATGATAAACTTTAGGCTGAAGGGTAATTGCTATGATTATAAGAGACACTATCACTCCCTGTACAAGAATAATATTAGAAGGAGCTCCGTTATTGTTTGTCTTTTTGAAATACTTGGGTACTATTTCATCTTTAGCAGATTTTAGTATTCCTCTATTTGGACCGTTAATCCATGCGCAGATACTCCCGAATATCCCTATAACAAGTAATAAACCTAACAATTTACCGTAAATAGCCAGATGGGGTATTGAGTTCATATATTTAAGGACTCCTATGAAGCCTGAATTGTAGTCAAATTCGTTTCTTGGTAATATGATAGAAAATGCCAGAGATGTTAAAATAAAAACAACTAATACAATAACAGTTGTAGATAGTATCAGCCATGGGTAGGTCTTTCTGGGATTTTTTAAGTTAGATCCATAGACAGAGCTGATTTCAAGTCCTGTAAACGCCTGAAATATCCCAAGAATTACAGCTAGTTTGCCTGGATTGGATATGCCTTGAAAAATATTAAAACTTGATAAATTAAATAATGATAAATTATTTGCTTCTATTTTATTATCAACTATGCCTATGACAATTATAATAAGTGAAGATATAAAAAAACCAGATATAGCTCCAATATAACAGAATTTTACAATTGCTTTTAAACCTTTTAAATTCACTATCACTGCAAGCCAATAAAGAACTAAAGAAAATATTAACAAATAAAGTTTGTTTGACATTAAATAATCAAACTGTTGAGTAGTATTAGAAATTGCGTATGCAAAACTTGTGGCGGAGAAAATTGCAATTATTGGAAATAAACTTATTCCTACAAACCATTGAATAAATATTGCAAGAAAGCCGATTTTACTGTTAAATCCTTCTTTAACCCAATCATAAATTCCTAAGGATTTAGGAGATCTGCAGGTCAAATAATATGTGAATAAAGAGATCGGCAAGAAATATAAGATTGCAGCAAGTATATAGTAAATTATTGAAATAGTTCCATACATCGAAACCTGCAGTACGCTTCTCAAGCTGGCCACAGTTACTATATTCATCATTAACAATGCAAAAGGAGTAATGATTATTTTACCTTTAGCAGATGTATGTTTATTAAAGAATTTCATTATTACCTGTTTTGTGTTTAGCTGAACTAAAGTAAATCCATAAAACAGCTAAAAGTGAGATTATTATAGATAATATTACAGTTGCTGTAATTACATAAGTAGGATAAGTTTTTGATATAAGGTAATTAGCTATTAACGGGACTGAAGCTCCACCAAAAATGATAGCGGTGCTAAATGAAATTGATAAACCAGTGAATCTGATATAAGGATCAAATAGTTCTGCAGTTAAAGAAAAATAACATGAACAGTTAACGCCGTTAATAATACCGAAAATAATATATGCAATAACAAAAGCTATATTATTAGAGTAGAAAATAAAATAAGAAATAGCAGGTGTAGTCAGAATTAATACAATACAACCGGCAGAAAAAATAAATGTTTTGTTTAATTTATATTTGTCAATGATATAGCCTGAAAATATAGTTATTGTAATGCTGATAATACAGGAAAAATTGACTATAAAAAAAACAAAATGCTTTTTAAAACCATAAAATAAATAGAGCATTTCAGGTAAGAGTACATAAAAAACCAAAATTGACATAATAAAAAATCCTAATCCAATTCCCTTTAAAAGCGAAGTAAATTTAAAAAATATTAAATAAAAAAATGGATAGGAAACAAGGTTTGAATTTTTTTTAAAAATGTGAAATATTTCTGATTCATGAATCGAAAGCCTCATATAAAGAGCAAAAAATGAAAGTAATCCTCCCAGGAAGAAAGCTGATCTCCATGAGCTGAATATTGTCCCATTGACAAAAGAAGATGAAATAGTAATAAATACGATAGTAGCTAGAATAACACCTGAGGATAGACCTGTATGCAGAACTGCTGTAGGTAAAGTGCTCCGTTTTACATCAGAATTTTCATAAACTATGGCGACTGATCCTGCTAAATCACACCCAAGGGCAACGCCCTGTATTATTCTGGCTAAAAGAAGAAATATTGGAGCGTATATGCCGATAGTACTATACGTAGGCAGACAGCCTACTAATATGGTTGCTATGCCTGCTACTCCCACTGAGTAAGTAAGGGAACGCTTTCGGCCATATTTATCACCAAAATGTGAAAGAATTATGGCACCGATAGGACGTGCTACATAGCCTATTCCGAAAAGGATAAAAAACTTGAACAGACGTTCGTATCTTGTACCAACAAAAAATAAATTTGAAAGGCTGTCTGCAAACAAAATAAAAATAAAAAAATCATAAAATTCAGCAATTTGTCCAAAAATAACAGAAACAAGAACATTGCGGTTTGATTTCATTGTTGCCTTAAATCCGAATTGCTATTTTTGATGTGATATCTGCTTAAAATTTTAAGCCAGCCGAATATTATTTCTAAATTATTATTTCCTGGACATTTAATTATGAGGATATCATAATATTTTTAATTTTTCAATTGAAAGAGATTATTCGGGATTGTTTTAAAAAGCGGGCAGAAAAAAGCCTTTCAAAAAACTGAAAGGCTTAATAAAAACTTTATACTGTAAAAGTTTGAGACCTGTTAGGGCCTACTGATATTATATGTAGATTTGAATCAACTAATTCAGCAATTTTTTTCAAATAATTTTGTGCGGCTAAAGGCAGTTCTGAAAATGATTTTGCATTTGCTGTTGAAGCTTTCCAACCTGGATAAGTTTCATATATTGGAACCGCTCTGGCTATTTTGCTTGTGTCAGACGGCATATCTGCAACTACTTTTCCATCTACTTTATAAGCTGTACAGACTTTTAATGCATCATATTCATCAAGTATATCGAGTTTAGTAATTGCTAATTTATTCACACCATTTACCATGCATGAGTATCTGGCAGAAACCGCATCAAACCAACCGCATCTTCTAGGGCGGCCTGTTGTAGCTCCGAATTCACGACCATATTTTCTTAATTCTTCACCTTCTTCTCCATGCAGTTCACTTGGAAAAGGTCCTTCGCCAACTCTTGTGCAGTAAGCTTTCATTACTCCGACAACATCATCTATATATCTTGGAGACAAGCCTGATCCGGTACATGCTCCGCCACTTGTTGTGTTGCTGCTTGTTACGAACGGGTATGTTCCATAATCTACATCGAGAAGCATTCCCTGAGCGCCTTCAAAAAGAATATTCTTATTATCTTTAACGGTTTTATTAATAGTAAGTACAGTATCTTTAATGTAAGGTGCAAGAAACTTAGCTGTTTCTGACAGTTTTGCCCATTCTTTATCAATATCTACACATTCAAAATTATAACTTGCAAAAAAAGTATTATAGTACTCGGCCTCCTCCTTAAATCTTCTTTCAAAGCGTTTAATGTCAAGCATTTCAAGAGCTCTAATTCCTCGTCTTGAAGCTTTATCTGCATAAGCAGGACCAATGCCGCGTTTTGTTGTTCCTATTTTTTTCCCAATACTTCTCTGCTGTTCTTTAACTCCATCCATTAAACTGTGGTATTTGAATATCAGATGACTTCTGCTGCTTATTTCGAATCTGTCACCAAATTTAATACCTTTTTCCTGCAATTCTCTTATTTCCTGAGTTAGAACTACTGGATTTACTACTACTCCGTTACCGATAATACACTGTGCATCAGGTCTGAAAATGCCTGAAGGAACGATATGTAAAACATATTTATCATTACCAATTTCAACTGTGTGACCTGCATTATTACCACCTTGAAAACGAACTACCGCATCTGCTTTTCTAGTTAAGACGTCTATGATTTTTCCTTTACCTTCATCGCCCCACTGTATTCCAACTAGAACTGTTGAACTCATTTTTATACCTCAAGTTTATAAAATAAATATATGTTATTGATTACATTTTTGTGTAAATATACAATCTTTATCTTTAGTTAAATCTGAAAATTTATAGATAGTTTCTAAATTTTATAAAATAAAAATTAACTAGAAACTATAATTTAAAATCATTTTGAATTCAAGTATGATTAATTATATATTATATAAAGCTGACATCAACTGGAACATTGGTACAGTGTCTTGGTTGAGACTGAAACGGTTTTTATGCTTAACTCTAGTTTTAATTTTAAGCAGTAAAACTTTTTCGTAAAACTTATAAGTGTTGGAAAGTTATGTTTTACTTAATATCTAATACGGTCTTGTATGAAAAAATATTTACTTGTAAGTTGTAACTACATAAAATATAAAAATTGAAATATAAAGGTTGAGAGCATGTCAAAAAAGAAAAAAAGTCTGTTTGTACAGAACGTTGAATATTTTTTCATTCTAATATTTATTGGCATTATACGTTATTTGCCGCTGAAAATTGCATTTAAGTTTTCGGTATTTTTCTCTAATATAGCTTATATTTTAGACGGACATCATAGAAAGAGGACTATTCAGCATTTAATGCATGCAGGTGTAGCAAAAGATATAGTAGAGGCAAAAAAAATAGCTAAGAAAAACTTTAATCATTTTGGGAAAATTTTTGTAGAAATAGTAAAAATTGATCAATATTTGACTCCGGAGAATATTCATGAGCATATAACATGGAAATACATGAATGAAGGTGGAGAAGAGGCACTGCAAAACCCTAAAGGTGTCATTTTTGCAGGAGCACACTACGGTAATTGGGAGGTTTCTGGATTAGGTGCTTCTGCTCTGCTAAGGCCTATGCTGAGTGTAATGAGACCGTTTGATAATAAAAAGCTTGGTGATTACATCAGATCTAAAAGAACTATGTTTAATCAGGATGTTTGTTCTAAAGAAAATGCAATCAAGCACCTTTTAAAAGCTTTAAGAGCTGGTAAGGCAGTAGGTATTCTGTCTGATCAGCATGCCAGTACCGCAGAAGGTGTTGAAACGATATTTTTTGGACATCCTGCCAGGACACATTTTTCCGCAGCCTTACTGCAAATGAAGACAGGTGCCTCCCTGGTACAAGGGATTGCCAGAAGATTAAATGATAATTTTGATTATGAATTTGTTATTTCCGGCCCTTTTAAGCTTGATAAAACTACAGGTGATAAGATGAAGGACCTGCAGATCTTAACTCAAAAGTTTACAACAGCATTAGAAGTTCAGATAAAACAGCAGCCTGAACAATGGGTCTGGTGCCATCGTAGATGGCTTGATATTAATAGAAAAAAAAAGAAATAGATTCTCTTTATAATTAATCTTTTGACATAGAGAATTTTTTAAGTGTATTTTTCATAAATAGATCTTTGGGAATTCCATTTTTTACATAACCAAGATCTATTTTATCAAAATCAACTCTTGTCCGCCATCCTGGGCCTGACACAGTGAATTCGCTTGGAGCCCACAAGTCATTATCTTTATCAAATGCTTTTACTAACAAAGTTCGATAAGGTTTTGTTTCATTTGATTTGATCCATTCAGCCTTAAGAGGTGCAAAATAAGCTGAACTTACGTATACTATTACCTTCTCTTTAGTCTTTGGATTAATCAATTCAAACACTCGACAGTTTTCTCCACTGACACTTTGATTTTTTAATTCCTTTTCAAATTTCCAGTAAATAAAAGTCATTGTAATATCGTCAGGACGGAGACCAAGTTCTGCCAGTTTATACATATAATTACTGTGATTGACAATGATAGAAGGTGGAGATTCAGTATATGGTTGACCAATTGTATATTTTTCATTATTGTCAATTACTATTTGTGCTAATTGTCTCGTATCAGTAAATCTAATTCCCAGTCTTATAGGATAATTTACTGCAGACGAACCTCTTCGTCTTTGTGAAACTGTGCCTTTCAATATACCCCACGTATTTACAGGATGATTTCTTCTCATTATAAAAAGAAAACGTTTTGCTGTATATTTTTCATTTGCATGTAGAGAAAAAGACATCAAACCTATGAAAGAAATTAATATAAATCTGCTTAATAATGTTTTTTTTAGTATTTTATTCATAATTCAATAATCGCTTTATTTTTTAGGGATATATAAAGTTTGACCGACTTTTATTATATCGCTATCCAGTTTATTGGCTTTTCGGATAGAATTTACCGACACTTTATAGGCTTTGGAAATAGCACTTAAAGTTGCTCCCGGCTGAACTTTATATTTATAAAAATTATTTGTATTGAGACTTTGTTTATTGTTATATATTTTTTGTGCAGAATAAGCTCTGCTGTTGATAGCTTTACTTGTTTCATTTGCTATTTTATCAACGGCTCTGTTTAATGAGTTTTGCATATATTTTCTATCCTTATTGATTTGTTGTTTAAGAATCGCAATCTCATTTTTTAATTGTCTGTTTTTCTGTTGTTCTGATCTTAAATCACGATCAAGATTTTTGATATCCTGATTAAGAGTCACATAATTATCCTGAAGATATTTAAATCTTTCAGTGAGGGTGTTTAGTTTAGTTTCATTGTTTTTAAGTAAAGTTATTATCTGCACCTGATAATTTCTGGAATTAGTATTTTGTGAAAAAGAGATTGAAGTAAAAGTAAAATATGTAATAATAATTGAAATTATAATCAAAGTAATTTTATTTTTAAACAATTTCATAACTCTCCTAGAAAATATGATTTTATTCTTTATTCAACAGATGCACTTTTAACGTCATTACCCTTCGTTTATCAGATTTTAAAATTTTTATATTTAGCATGTCTTTGAGGATTAATTCCTCTTCAGGTTCGGGTATTTTTCCGATCTGACTGCATATTAAACCACCGATAGTATCAACGTCATCATCTTCCGGTAATTTTATTTTAAGTAATTCGTTTAATTCGTCAATAGGTATTCTTGCATCAATTATTATTGATCCGTCCTTTGTAAAATATGGCTCAGTTTCTCTATTTGATTCATGCTCGTCATGTATTTCTCCAACAATTTCTTCTAAAATATCTTCCAAAGTGACAATACCTGCTGTACCTCCATATTCATCTATAACAACAGAAAAATGATTATGAGATCCTTTTAATTCATCTAATAGTTCTCCTGTACTTTTAGTTTCAGGAATATAAATTGGTTTATGTGATATTTCATCAAGCGTATTGTTTTTTATCCTATTTATATTCAGAAAATCCTTTGCCAAAATGATTCCTGTAATTTCATCCACACTACTCTGATATATCGGTATTCTGCTATGTCCGCTGGCGATAAATAATTTTAATGCTTCATCAATTGTTGCTGATGCCGGGATACCTCTAACATCTACTCTGGGAGTCATAATTTCTTTTACAGTAGTATCATCAAGTTCGAATATGCCTTTAATCATTTGTTTTTCATCTTCTTCTAAAGAATTTTTATTTTCTTCCGGTGAATCATCATTTTCAAGAAGAGATAAAATTTCTTCTTCTGTTGAAACTTTTTCTTCATCATCTTTAGATTTGATGTTAAAAAAATGTTTATATAAAAAATTGATAAGCTTTACAATAGGATAAAGTAATGAGTAATTTAACAATTTTATTAAAGGCATTGTAAATATTAGAATTTTGAGGTCATATTTTATAACAAATTTTTTGATTAAAAGTTCTGATATTGTTACAAGTAAAATTGTGACAATGACAGCCGTTAGAAGTGGTAAGATTAAGTAATTTATCTTATTGTTCAGATTATAATTTGTATTTAAATAATAAAGAATAAGTAAGGCTATAATAGTAATTACAAAATAATTTATAAATTTAAATATGATTTGGTATATATAGGAATTATCCAACCATGATTCTATTTTTTTAGCGAGTTTTTTATTTTCAAGTTCTATTTTTCTTACTCGACCTCTTGTTAATTTCATAAATGAGTCCCAGGCTGAAGCGAACCAGAGAAAAATTAATATGAAAAATATTAAAAAATCTATTGTCATGAAATTGTTTCTTAGCTTTTGGTTAGGGTAAAAATATCATTAAAATTAAATGCTTTTTCAAGTTGTAACATAACTTTTTTTTCTTCACGTCTCATAAGAATTCTATCTTCTGGTGTTAAGTCATCAAAGCCAGTCATATGTAATATCCCGTGAACTATATACAATGTAAGTTCTTTCGCAAAATATGTTTCACTACGCAATGATGCCTCTGCCTCAGCTTTGTTAATGCAGATAATTAACTCTATAGCAACATCGTTATCCATAATATCATCGTTTCTGTAGTCAAAAGAAATTACGTCCGTAATTCCGGTATGTCCAACAAAAGTTCTATTAATTCTTGTAATTGTTCTCGGACCTACAAAGCTGATAGAAATTATTTGATCTGATTTAATATTTAAGTTTGTCAGTTCAACTATTTTAGTAATTAGATTATTGAATATTTTTTTGGATATTTTTATTTTGCTTTTTTGCGGCTTGGAATAAATCGTCTTCATTTTTGTTTTCCTCATCAGAAGGGTAACTGATTCTCGTATGCAGCATTGAATTCAATGTCTTTATGAAGCTGGCTTTTGCTTTGGCAAGTTCATTGAATGTCAGATTTGCATTGTCCAGTTGACCTTCTCTGATTTTCTTTCTAATAATTTCCCAAACAAGGGTTTCTATTTTTGATGGTGTAGGTTTTTCAAGAGATCTTGAAGCGGCTTCGCAAACATCAGCCAGACTTAATATAACCACTTCTTTTTCTATCGGTTTTGGTCCGGGATATCGATATTCTTTTTCAGTAATTAATTTAGTTTTTTCATCATGTTCTTCTAAGGCTCTTCTGTAGAAAAAATATACTAAATCTGTTCCATGGTGCTGCTCGATCGCAGCTCTTATTATGTAGCTGAGTTTATGCTTAATTGCTAAATTCATACCTTCTTTAACATGGTTCATAATGATCATACTGCTCATACCAGGTTTTAATGTACCGTGTCTGTTAGCACTGGCAATATTATTTTCAGTGAAATATTCAGGTTTTGATAATTTGCCGATATCATGAAAAAGAGCACATACTCTCGCTTTTATGGGGTTAGCGCCTATTGCTTCACATGCCTGTTCTGCTAATGTAGCAACTACCAGGCAATGATGATACGTTCCCGGGGCTTCTAATTGCAACCTTTTCAGCAAGGGATGATTATAGTCGCATAGACTTAAAAGGCTCATATCAGTACTGATTTTAAATATTGATTCAATAATAAACAATAATGCCAATGCAACTATACCTGTAATAATACCGTTGACTATGCTTAATAAGACAAACCATGGAATTAAATCAGGAGTTGCAAGAATGAGTTTCAGCTGTCCAAATAATTCAATTGGTATTAAAACAAGAGAAATTGATATTACAGATTTTACAAAATATTCTTTATAGTTTCTTGAACCGTGTACGAAATATGCAGTGAAACAGCACAATGCCATACCTACAATAATTGCATTATAATCCTGTATCTTAAGAGCTGCTATAAAAGCTACAAGTAAACTTGCAAATGTCGCCGCTCTTAATCCTATTAAAACACTTAGTAAAACTGGTGCTAAGGCTAAAGGAATGATGCATGTTATAAGACTGTTGGGAAGATTGTAATCAGCTGCAAAGTAAATAAATATTTTTATGGATATGAATATTGCAATCACGGAGAGAATTATAACTGCTGCTATTGTCCCCATTTTCTGATTACTAAGTAGGAGCTTAGGATATAAGTTATAAAAATAAATTGCTGTTATTATTGTTAAAATAAAACTTATTAAGAGGTTATAAGTAAAATTTTCCCAAAAATTAGCATACATTAATTTTTTGCTTTTTTCTTTTTCATAGGCTAAGAATTTTTCTAAAAGGTCAGGAGTTACCTTTTCTCCTTTTTTAAGGATTAAATCTCCTTTATTAACTTCCTTATAAACTTCATTTTTAGACGAAGATGCAAACAAATTTTGTTCAACTTCTGTTAAACCTTTATTGTAGGTAAGGTTGGGAGAAATAAAGTTTAATGCCATGCTGTAAATAGTTTGTCTCAAAACTGATCTGTTTTCAGGAGAATAGTCCATAACAACTGCATTGGCAAATTCTTTAGCTGCTTTTTCAGGAGTAGGGATATTTTTAATACTTTCCTTAGGCCTGATATGATTATTTCGATCAATAATACATATTTGATAATTTCTAGTTTTATTTAGATTATCCTGATCTTTTTTTTGGATAATGCCCCTATATAAAATATTAGCCAATTTACTGTTAAACAAATCTAATCTTCTTTTATCTTTTGCGATTAAAAGCAATGGAGAAATTAACTGTGTTTGTATATTTGAAGTAGCTTTTCCTTTATCATTTTTTTTAATTACATTACTTAAGTTTTTTAATGTATTATCAGCTTCTTCAAGATTTTTTTCGCAAATTTTATTATTGATTTCATATATAGCAGGAACAGATTTTTTCGCAAGATCTCTTCGCTGGTTGGTTGCTATTTTGTCAAGGTATACAAAACTAAGTTCTGAATAAACAGTTTTTGGTGCTTGCTGTCCTTCTACTAAATAAAAGCCGTACTTTCCAGTGCTAGAAGGAACGATTAAAATCATTGCACAGACAAACCACACGATAAACAGGATAATAAAACTGACAAACTTAGATTTATTTATAACATATCCTATAGTCTGATCTTGTTTAAGACGTTTTTTGGTGCTTGCCAGGCCTTCTTTTTCAAGTTTACGTCTTTTCAGACTTTTCCCAAAAAGTGACATTATATGATTACCTTAGTATTTATTTGGAGCGTGTTTTTGCCAACAGTTTATGGCCTTCATCGTATGCATTAATTATTTTTTCAACAAGCGGATTCCTAACTACATCCTTTGAAGTAAAAGTTTTAAAAGCTAATTCTTTAATATTATATAATATTTTTCTGGCATGTACTAGTCCTGAAGTTTTATTTGAAGGTAAATCTGTTTGTGAAGGGTCTCCCGTTATTATACATTTTGAATCAAAACCCAAACGTGTAAGGAACATCATCATTTGCTCGGGTGTAGTGTTTTGAGCTTCATCCAGTATAATAAAAGAGTTATTTAGAGTTCTGCCTCTCATAAAGGCAAGTGGAGCGACTTCAATGATATTTGTTTCAATGAGTTTATTTGCTTCATCAAAATCCATCATATCATATAAAGCGTCATATAACGGTCTTAGGTATGGTTTAATTTTTTCTTCAAGAGAACCAGGTAGAAAACCTAAATTTTCACCTGCTTCCATAGCCGGTCTTGTCAATATAATTCTTGAATATTTACCTGTTAGAAAATAAGATATTGCCATTGCCATTGCAAGATATGTTTTACCTGTTCCTGCAGGGCCTATTCCAAAAACTATATCTTTTTCTTTAATATTTTTCATATAATCATGCTGAGCAATTGTTCGTGGAATAATGCGGTCTTTGGAAGGGCTGACCTTTATGGCATCATCATAAAAATCTTTAATTTTTAAGTTATCAGAAGTAATTGAAGTTAAAATTAATTCAAAATCTTTCTGATGTATTATATGACCTGATTCATATACTCCAATGAGCTCGTTTATGAAAGAATAGGCTCTTTCAAGGTAAACCTGATTATTGGATGTCAATTTAATCCAATAATCACGTGCAATTACCTTTACCTTAAGTTTTTTTTCAGTAATTTTTGAATTATTGATGAGGTCATTGGCAAATAAACTATTCAGCATTGAAGCCCCATCAAGATAAATCTCTTTTTCTAGCATCATCGTAACAGTTCTAATAACAACAGCTATTTCGTTTCAGCAGGAATGGTTAAAGTCATTCCTGGTTTCAGGTTTTTTGGATTTTTCAGTTTAGCCATATTAGCTTCCTGAATTTTTTTCCAATCTTTGCCATCATTATAGAATTTGTCTGAAATTGACCAGAGTGTATCACCTTTTTTGACAACATAGGTTTGTGATTCATGTATATTACTGCTAAAGGGAGCAGCAGAATCAACTATATTTATATTTTCAGGTGAGTTTGACGGTTCAGGTACAATTTCTATACTGGATAAACTTTTTTCATTAGATTTTGCACTCTCCATATAAGGAGGTGGAGTAGGAGGTGGCTCCCAGTCTTTATAGGATTTATTAATATAGGATTTCCATTGCTGCTCTTCCTGGCCGTATTTTATTCTGGCCAATTGAGGTGCACATCCTACAAAAGCAATAGTAATAGCTCCCAAACATGATATAAAGAGGAACTTTTTCTTCATAAATTTCTCCACTTCACTTATAATTAATTGATCATTTATATTTTTTGAATAATAATGTTGCGTTATGACCGCCAAAACCTAGATTCATTTTAATAGCAGCATCAACTTTTTTCTCTACAGCTACATTAGGGGTATAATTTAAATCACATTCAGGGTCAGGATCTTCATAGTTAATTGTTGGTGGAATAATACTTTCCTGTATTGCTTTTACGCATACAATAGATTCAACTGCACCTGTTGCGCCAAGCATATGAGCGTGACAGCTTTTCGTACTGCTTACATTAAGATCTTTTGCATGATCTCCAAATACAGTTTTATAAGCTAATGTTTCAAGTTTGTCATTTAAAGGAGTACTTGTTCCGTGTGCATTAGCATAATCAATAGATTCAACAGGTATACCGGCATGTTTGAAAGCCAAGTTGATTGACTGAATAGCACCTCTTCCACCTGGTGCTGGTGCTGTAATATGGAATGCATCAGCTGAAGCTCCGTAGCCTACTACTTCTGCAAGAATGTTTGCTCCTCTTTTTTTTGCATGTTCTAATTCTTCAAGTATAAGTACTCCTGCACCTTCTGCCATTACAAAACCATCTCTTTTGCGGTCAAATGGAGACATTGATTTTTTAGGTTCTTCATTGCGAGTACTCATGGCTTTCATAGAGCAGAAACCTGCAAAACCAACAGGTGTAATACTGGCTTCAGCACCACCGGTTATCATTACATCAGCATCTGCTCTTTTAATCATCCAGAAAGATTCACCTATTGAGTGAGTAGATGATGCACATGCAGTAACAATTGACATATTTGGACCGGTAGCTCCGTATCGCATTGAAATATTTCCGGAAGCAAGGTCACTTATCATCATAGGTATTAAAAATGGTGAAACTTTTGAAGGCCCTTTTTCTTTTAATATTCCGGCCTGGTCTTCTAGAGTTTTAAGTCCGCCAATACCGCTACTTACAATAACTCCTGTTTTTGATGGCTCTAAACCTTCTAGGTTTTGAGATATCCCTGCAGATTCCAATGCTTCATCAGCTGCAGCTATTGCAAATTGACAGAATCTATCAAGACGTCTTGCTTCTTTTACAGGCATGTATTTGCTAATATCAAAGTCTTTAACTTGACCGGCAACTTTTGTTTTAAAAGGTTCAACATCAAAATGTGTTACAGTATCAATGCCTGAACGTCCGTTTATTAGAGAATCCCAAAAATCGTTTACATTATTACCCACGCTGGAAATAACTCCCATTCCAGTTATTACTACACGTCTTTCCATTTGAAAACCCTTATTAACATGAAAATTAGTTAGAATTCATAAAAGATAAAAGGGGCATACGATTATTTCGAATGCCCCTATAATAATTATATTGTAAAAAACTTATCCTTGAACATTTTTTTCAATATATTCAATAGCATCGCCTACGCTTACAAGTTTTTCTGCATCTTCATCAGGAATATCAGCACCAAACTCTTCTTCTAAAGCCATAACTAACTCTACTTGGTCTAAAGAATCAGCACCAAGATCTTCAATAAATTTAGCATCTTTAGTTGCCTGATCAGGTGATACACCTAGTTGATTTACTACGATTTCTTTTACTTTGTCAGCAGTTGAAGACATTTCTGTTTTCCTCCAATATTTGTTTTAAATTATAATTCTCAATTTAAGTTTAATACATTAAATGATAATTTATCATATTTCGGTGAAATAAAATAGTCATAAAGTGATAAAAATCAAATTTTTTTATTTATAAATCGAATTTACATTAACATTCCACCATCAATATTTAGAACTTGACCTGTTATGTAGTTGGATTCTTCTGTGCAGAAAAAGCAAACAGCATTAGCAACGTCATCAGGACTTCCAGGACGTTTCATTGGCGTAACAGCTAAAAAAGCATCCATAGCGGCATCTGAAAGATGTCCAGTCATTTCAGTTGCGATATAGCCTGGAGCTACAGCATTACAGTTAATCTTTCTTGATGCAAACTCTTTTGCAACAGATTTAGTAAGTCCTATCATTCCGGCTTTTGATGCTGAGTAGTTGGCCTGCCCAACATTTCCCATTCTTCCTACAACAGAAGAAATATTAACTATCTTGCCGGCTTTAGTTTTCATCATAGGCCTAATAACAGCTTTAACAAAATTAAATGCACCAGTAAGATTGATATTAATTACTTTGTTCCAGTCATCAGCACTCATTCTCATAAGCAGTGTATCTTTAGTAATACCTGCATTATTTATTAGAATATCAATTTTGCCAAAATGGGCGACGATTTCTTTTACGGCAGTTTGGACATTTTCTAAATCTGAGACATCAGCTTTTACTGCTAAAGCGTTTACCCCTTTAGCTTTGAATTCATTAGCTGTTTTTTCAGCTACATCTAAAAGTACATCAACTATTGCCAAAGAAGCTCCTTCTGATGCTAAACGTTCAGAAATAGCCTTGCCGATTCCTCGTGCTCCGCCTGTTACTATAGCAACTTTACCGTCAAGTTTTTTACAACACATTATACAAAACCTCAATTTTATTGATTAAAATTATTCAATGTTTCTACAGAATTAATATTTGATAAAGAAATATTTGAATTAATTCTCTTGATTAAGCCCGTCAATACATTACCTGGACCAAACTCTATAATATTGTCTACTCCGAGTGAATCAAATGAATTGATACAGTCTACCCATTGAACACTTCCAGTCACCTGTTTAATAATATTGGTTTTGATTTGGTTTGGTTCAGCAGTTAGTGCTCCAACATAGTTTTGTGCTACAGGTATAGCAGGAATGGTGAAATCAAAATTATTCAAATATTCTTCAAGTTTTACTTCAGCAGATTTCATTAGCCTTGAATGGTAGGCACCGGCTACTCTCAATGGAATTATTTTAGAAATTCCTTTTGATTTCAAAATGGAAATTGCATTTTTGACTTTTTCTTTCTCTCCGCTGATAACTGTTTGTCCAGGGCTGTTGAAGTTCGATACATCAATACCGGCTTCATTGCAGGATTCTTCTATTAGAGTTGTTTCGCCTCTGAGAACACTTGCCATACCACCTTTAGTATTGTCACAGGCTTCCTGCATATATATTGCTCTTTTTTCTATAATTTTAACACCGTCTTCAAAAGAGAAAGCACCGGCAGCATAAAGGGCTGTAAATTCTCCAAGACTCAATCCTGCTGTTGCCACTGGAGTCATATCACCATGTTTTTCTTTAAAAGCTTCAAGACAGGCTGCACTCATAACATAAATTGCTAATTGGCAGTATTTTGTTTCTGTCAGTTTGCTGTCAGGACCGTTAAAACATATATCTGATAATGAATAGCCTAATATTTCATCTGCCTTTTTAAACACTTCTGCTGCTACAGGGGAATTTTCAAATAAATCTTTTCCCATGCCAACTTTTTGAGCGCCTTGTCCGGAAAATACGAAAGCTGTTTTCATATATTACTCCATTGTTTTTAATTTGATGTTTAAACATGAATTTATGTTTTATAACAAATACTCGAAATTATAAAATACTGCATTACTTATAAAAAGACAATTAATTAGAACTTAAATGAGTACATTATAGTAAAAAATAACTAAGTAGAGTTTGATTTATTTGAAAAGTATTTATTTGGCTATATTAATTAAATCTTTTTAAATGAATAATCCACTAATTTTATTGATGAAATATTCACTATAATATAATTTAATAAATATATACAAATATTTTAACAGATGAAACTTAATAATGAAAATAGTAGCTTTCTCAGACTCTCATGCAGCAGGACATCCATCAAACTGGAGTGCATTTTTTGATAAACGTGCAATAGGTTTATTTAATCACCATTATTTCAGAAAACATAGGCATAACCAGGATTATCTATCTATAATGGTTGATAAAATTTTAAATATAGCCCCAGATATAGTAATATGCACAGGTGATATTTCAACAAGCGGTGAACCTTCCGAATTTAATTTGACGATCGATTTAATAAAGCCGCTGGTTGAGAATAAAAGTTTTGAATTTTTATATGTGCCTGGGAATCATGATTATTATGTACATGATAAAATTTGTATTGATGCTCTTAAAGATACGTTTTATTATTTAAACAGACATAAAATGAAATTTGACGATTTGCCTTATTCACTAACAGTCAAAGGAGTTAACCTATGTCTGACAAATTCATGTAAACCAATTAATCTTCTGTTTTCAACAGGTAAAATGAATAATGAAACTATAGAGTATGTTTTGAACTGGTTGGAGAACAATATGTCAGGTCCTAATATATTAGTAGGACATTATCCTCTTATTGAAGATCATCCTATTATGAGATTCAGGCATAAACTATGGGGACATAAGCAGATTTTAGCTGCTTTAAAGAGCAAAAGAATTGATTTATCTTTGTGTGGTCACGTGCATCATCCCCATGCAAGATTGGATAAAAACGGCAGAGGAGAAATAATAATTGGCTCTTTAACCAGAAATGGTTGTTTTGCATTGATAGAGTATGATGAAAAAAAAGATCTATTCAAGTATAATAAAATAAATGTAGATGATTAATTATTAATTTCGAATATGAAAAAATAGCAATATGAAAAAATGTTATCCTCTTATTTTGTTTAGTTTCTTGATTTTTATTACTTCCTGCAGTTTTTTTGACAGGGCTAATCCAGGCATTATTGAAAGAACTGTAAACATGCAGCATGTGAAACTGTTAAGAGTGGGTATGACTAAAAAACAGGTCTTAGCAGTAATGGGAGAACCCTTAGTTTATGAAAAGTATAACAAACCTAATCTATGGTTTTATTATACTTACTGGGACTGGGCAGATTTTGTCAGGACTAAAACTGAGTGCACACCTTTAGTTTTTAAAGATGGACTTTTAGTTGGATGGGGCAGGGCTTACTATGCAAATCTTGAACATAAAGACTGGATATTTGACAGTAATAGTGCATTAGTAACTGAAACAAATAAAAATATAACAGATAATGAAGAATAATTTTGACATAAAATCATATAGATCATTAGGCATACTTTTGATAGTTTCAGGAGCTAGTGGGGCAGGTAAATCTACTATATGTAAACCAATAATGGAAAAAAACGGTTTTGACTTTTCGGTTTCCTGTACGACCAGAAAACCGCGTGAAGGAGAAGTCGATGGTAAGGACTATTATTTTATTGGCAAAGATAATTTCAGGGAAAAAGTAGAAGTTAATGAATTTATTGAACACGCAGTTGTTCATGGCAATTTTTACGGAACGCTGAAAAGCGAAATTCATTCCAGAGTACTGAATAATCAAAATATATTATTGGACATTGATGTTCAGGGTGCTTTACAGGTTAAAGAGTATATAAAAAGTGATGAAATATTAACTAAATGTGCTGAATTTGTATTTATACTTCCACCGAGTTTGGATGAATTGAAAAGAAGGTTGAAGGCTAGAGGGACAGAAACAGATGCAAGTTTGAAATTAAGATTAGGGCATGCCGGGAAAGAGATAGAAAAATTTTTAATTTACGATTATTTTATTGTTAATGATGATTTAGAGGAAGCAATTGATAATATGCAGAATATAGTTTCTTCTTTGAGTTTAAAAACAAAAAGATTAGTGGAGAAATAAAGTGAGTAACAAGGTTGTTGTTCTTGGAGTGACAGGCTCAATCGCGGCATATAAAGCTGTTGATTTGACAAGTATGCTCGTCAAAGTTGGTGTTGATGTAAACGTAATTATGACAGAAGCAGCTAGAAAAATTATAACTGAACAGGCTTTTTTCACACTGTCAAAAAATAGAGTAGTTACAGATTTATGGACAATTCCTGATTGGAAACCTGGTCATATAGAGCTTGCTGAAAAAGCTGACTTATTTGTTGTAGCACCATGTACTGCTAATTTTATGGGGAAATACGTAAATGGTATTGCTGATGATGCTTTAACTACTTTTGCATTATCTCACACCGGTAAAACAGTATTAGCACCTGCTATGAATACTAATATGTGGAATAATCCTATAGTTAAAAGAAATTATAAATCACTGGTAGAATTAGGTGTTTTATTTGTTGGCCCTGCAACTGGTCATTTAGCCTGTGGTACCGAAGGAACTGGGAAAATGAGTGATCCTGAAACTATTTATAAAGAAATTAATACTCTGCTTAGCAAACAATGAAATATTTAATTACTGCCGGTCCAACGAGAGAAAAAATTGATCCTGTTAGATTTCTAACTAATTACTCAAGCGGTAAAATGGGATATGCTTTGGCAGAGGCTGCTAAAAGTTTTAGTGGCGAAGTCAAGTTAATCAGCGGGCCAACCAATTTAACTGTACCTGACGGTGTTGAATCTATTCAGGTGGAAAGTGCTGCTGAAATGTACTCTGCAGTTATGGATAACTATACTAATTATGATGTTATTATTATGGTTGCCGCTGTAGCAGATTATAGACCCAAAGAAATAAATAATCATAAGCTTAAAAAAAAACCTGGAGATCTAGTTATCTACATGGAAAGAACAAAGGATATCTTGCTGGAATTAAGCGAAAAAGTTACTGACCGGCAAATACTTGTTGGTTTTGCAGCTGAAACTGATAATGTGATTGAATATGCTAAAGGTAAACTTATAAAGAAAAAACTTGACTGGATTATCGCAAATAAAGTCGGAGGAGTGAATCCTGGTTTTATGACTGATGACAATAGCGTTACTATGCTGTCAAAAAATGGTGATGAAATTGAGTTTGGATTAATGTCAAAAAAGGAACTTGCCGAAAATATTCTAAAAATAATAGCTGAATATTGATTTCTTTGAACATTGTTTGCTAAATAAAAGAATTTTTATGACTTATAATTACCATGGTCTGATCATCATATCTTTCCTGCTCTGAAGAAAATTCATCAAGATTTCTTAATATTTTTTCCGCACATTTACTTGGAGTGTTTTTTCTTATGCAGGATTCATAGAATATATTTTCAAGTTTCTCTAAACCGAATTCTTTATTTTTAGAATTTATAGCTTCGACAATGCCGTCTGAATAAAGAATCATTGAATAATAAGGTTTAAATGTAAAGGTAAATGAATCGAAGCTTCCTGCTATATTTTGAGGTAGCAATCCTAATGCAGATCCGTGGGGTCTAACTTTTCTAATTTTCTGTTTGGAAGAAAAAATTAGCAACTCGGTGTGTCCTGCTCTGGCAAACTCTACAGTTTTTTCTTTTTTATCCAGTAGGCAGCAGGAAAGTGTAGTAAATCTTCCTTCATCTGTATCTCTGTATAAATTAGTATTTAATTCATCGAGCATTTCTCTTAGAGTAGTAAATCTTTCAGCATTAGCCCTGATAAAACTTCTAGTCATGGCCATTACCATACAGGCAGGTATTCCTTTTCCACTGGCATCGCCCAAAACAACAAGAAGCCTGTTCTTATCTATTTCTACAAAGTCATAAAAATCACCACTTACCTCTTTTGCAGACCTTGTAAAAGCATGTATTACAAATGGCTTCCATGTAGGGAATTTTCTTGGTAACAGTGAAGTCTGCAAAAGACGTGTAAAATCCAACTCTTGTGAAATTCTCTGCTGCTTTGTGAAATCTGAATATGATTTTATAATTTTATGTATCAGTGACACCAATTTTGTCATAGCTTCCAATGACTCATATTGAGTGGTATTAAATTGTTTATTTGATTTAGTGTTTATTGCACAAATAACACCTACAACTTCATCTTTCATCATCATTGGGAGAGCTATCAAAGTATTAATCAGAATGACATTGCTGGCAGATTCCAATCTGATATCGGTAGAAGCATCAGGTAGAAATAAACCTTCTTTTTTTGCTGCTGTCTCTCCAATAATTCCTTCACCTAATTTAATTTTTTCATGTTTGACAGAATCCATTGCATATCGCGGTTTAGAAAGCTTAAAGCCAGATGAACACTGTAGAGGAGGATACTGTTCTGTAAATCCTACTGAGTGTAGATAACCATCCTCTTCGAGCTCATATATACAAATACTTTTTGCATCAATAATATTTGAAATATGTATGGCAATAGATGTATAAACTTCATTTAATTTGAGAGTATTGCTTAGTGTCTCAGAGAAACATTTCATAAAGTCATTTATTTCTTCATTTTTCTGTTTAGTTAAATGAAATGAACTTTTGATGGAATTGTACTTTTTTTTGTAGAATATTGCTAAGATCACCATGACAATGAATACGACAGATAAAATCGCATAAATAATATGTACAAATGATGAAATCTCAATCATATTTTATCCAGATGGCTATTTTATTATTAAAATAAAATCTAAAAGATAATATATCTTAATCATATTTTTTATTTGTATATTATATACTAATCGGTCTATTTTTAAATAAAGAAATTTATTAAATACCAGTTAAGAGGATTATATATGAGTAGAGATTTTTTAATTAAAATTTGTGGAATAACAAATCTTGATGATGCATTATGTGCCTGTGATAATGGGGCGTCAGCTATTGGTTTTATAAAATATCCTAAAAGTAAGAGATTTATAGCTAATACTAAGATTGATAAAATATCCAATAAGCTAAGTGATTTGTATCCTAATGTTAAAAGAGTTGGTGTTTTTGTAAATGATGAACATGTGAATATAATTGATTCTATAAATTCAGGTATTAATACAATACAGTTTCATGGAGATGAATCAGATGATTATATCAATGAATTCTCATTAACTCTGAATAATAAATTTTGTAATGAAGAAATCAAAAAATGGAAAGCTGTTAAAGAAAACCGTTTAGAAAATATAAAAAAATCTACTGCATGTAATATAGATATGTTTTTAATTGATGCCTTTGATGATAAAGTTTATGGAGGAACTGGTAAAACTGTTGATTGGGGGTTAGCTAAAACAATTATAAACAACTTAACAAAACCGGCTATTCTGGCAGGAGGAATCACGCCTGATAATGTAATTGAAGCAATTACTAGTACATCTCCATTTGGGATTGATTTAAGTTCAGGAGTTGAAAAAACTCCAGGTAATAAAGATCATAAATTGATTATAAGATTATTTAAAATACTCAGAAATGTTGGCTATAATATTTTATAATTAAAGTCTTTTGAAGCATTCAGATATGGCTCTCGAAATATAACTGAAGTTATTGCTGTCAAGTGCCAATATATCCAAAATTATACTGCCTTTTCTAATCATTGAAACTATAGGAGTTTCTTTAGCCAATAATAGGTTGTATAAGGTTTTTGAATTATTTTTATCTAATTTTATCTTTTTAGGAGTGTATTCAGTTATTTGAACTGCATAACTATTAATAGATATGTTAGGTAATGTTCCACCTCCGCATTCAGCTTTAGTTGGAATTATGTTATTGCATATACATGATTCAGAAAGTGATTTAGATAGTAGTTTCGCTTTAGAATTTAGATTTTCCAAAGATGTTGACAACTGCTCAATTATAGGTGGTTTTTCTGATTCAATGTAATCTATTAAAAGAGAAGCCAGTATCGATATTGTAATTTTCCCAGGCCTTAATGCTCTCATAAGCGGTGATTTTTTTAACTGATCTATATATTTTTTTTTCCCCGCTATGATTCCTCCCTGTGGGCCTCCCATGAGTTTATCAGTACTGAATGTAACTAGATCTATTCCCAGTTTTATAGAAGTAGAAACATCAGGTTCATCACTTAAATATATAGAGGGCATTTTATATAATAAGCCTGAGCCTATATCATGTATCAGAGGTATATTATATTTGTTACATAGTTTAGATAGTTCATTTATGGAAATTTCTTTTGAAAATCCGTTAATGCTGTAATTTGATTTATGTGCTTTAAAAATTATTCCAGTATTTTCAGTAATAGCTTTTTCATAATCTGAAAGATGAGTTTTGTTTGTTGCGCCTACTTCTTTGATTATAGCACCTGAAGTTTCAATTATTTCGTGGATTCGGAATGAACCTCCAATTTCTATTAGTTCACCTCTTGAAATAATAACTTCTTTTCCATTTGAAAGTGTCTTTAATGCTAAAATAATTGCCGCAGCATTGTTGTTTACTAAAACTGCATCTTCTGCACCTGTAATATATTTCATCAAATCTGTAATATGATCATGTCTCGAACCTCTTTTTCCTGTAGAAAGATCAAATTCAAGATTACAGTAATTTGTAAGTATCTTATCGATTTTATCTGTAGATAGAGAAGCTAAAGGTGCTCTCCCAAGGTTAGTATGCAGAATAATTCCGGTAGCATTAATTACAGGTTTAAGCTTTGGTGTACTAAGAAGTTTTATTTCTATTAGAATATCTTCAACAATTTCTCTATAGGTTTTATCTTTACAGACATTATTTATCAAATTATGTCTATATTCAGAAATATAATTTTTCACTATAGCAGATATTATCATACTATTATATTTTCTGTAAAATCCATGAATGCTTTCATCTTCAAGTAATTTATCAATACATGGAATATTTCTTAAGTTTTTGTTATTCATGAATTTGAGCTATTTTGCTAAAATGTTTATATATTGGGCCTGAATTTGTTAATGTGCTTGTAAAAATACTAATGCTTTCGGGTTTAAATAATAAGTTTTCTGCCTGAATAGTATCTCTTTTTAGAAATGAATTTTTCTCTTTATTGTTTCTGAAACGTCCAATTGTTATATGCGGTACCCAATTATTATCAGACTCATTATGTTCTATTTTTTCTAATATAGTTTTTACATTTTTTTGCGCAGTATATTGATTGTCAGTAATATTCAAAAAAAGGATCTTGGATCGCTGACTGAAAGTTCTAATTATATCTGTTTTAAACTTGATTAAACTTAAATCAAGATTACAGGTTGATAATATATCTGTGTATTCCAGTAAGTTTTTTTCTTGTTCATTGCCTAGAAATTTAATAGTAATATGAAGGTTTTCCTTTTTGGTCCATTTTGCCTGTACGTTATTCTTAATTAAGTTATTTTTTAGGTCCGTACAGAGAGTTATTATATCAGATGGTAAAGTGAAGGCTATAAATGAACGTAGACGTTTCTTAGAGTTAGCTGCATGCATCTTTTTTAAAATAGATGGTCGGGGCGAGAGGATTCGAACCTCCGACTTCTGCGTCCCGAACGCAGCGCTCTAGCCAGACTAAGCCACGCCCCGATCATATATATATATAATTAATTTTCTTTAACTGAAATAGTAACTGTTTTTAATCTGTCGTTATTTTCAACAGAAGAACTTTCTGTTTGAATTTCTTTATCTTCTTTAAGAGTCATATGAATAATTCTTCTGTCATGCGAATTCATTGGTCGCAGTTTAACAGGTTCGCCCCATCGGTTTACTTCTTTTGCGGCATCAAGTGCTTGTTTCTTCAGTTTTTCCATTCCTGCTTCATCATTATTGAAACGTCCGCTTTTTTCGTGTTTGTTATTGAATTTACCTGGACCTTTAGAATTAAATCTATTACGGCTGTTTTTCATAATTGAATAACCGTCAACTTCAATTGAAATCCAAGGACATTCAACATCATTTCTTGTTGACATTCTATTTACTAAAAGTTCTAAACTCTGAAGAGTTTGTCCTTTTTTACCGATAATACGTCCAGCATCTTCTGATTTTGTTACTAAAAAAATTTTTTCATTTCTTGTTTCAGCTTTAACATTAGCGTTTAATCCAAGGTAGTCCAGCATTGTTGCTAATGTAGTTGAAGCTTTTTCAGGTCTTTCAGATATTTCTGTCATTGTTGCTTCTCCTATGCGGTTTTGAGTTTTTTCTTTTGTTTTTTCTTTTCTGCTTTTTTATCATCGTCAGAATATTTATTAACAAGCAGTTGAATAACGCTTATTACCTGACTTATAGTCCAATACATAGTTAAACCTGATGGTAGGTTGTAGAGGAAGATAAGCATTACAATAGGCATTAACATCATCATTTTAGCTTGTGTCGGGTCTGTAGCTGTTGGAGTTAATTTCTGCTGTGCTACCATTGATAACGCCATTAGTATGGCCCAAGGGTTTATTGCCAACATATGTATTCCAAAAAGATGTCCAATTGTATCAGGTCCAGCCAGGTTTGTCGCCCATAAGAAATGTGCGTGCCTTAGCTCAATTGCCCCATCTAAAGTCCAATATAGTGCAAAGAATACAGGAATTTGAATTAGAATAGGAAGACAGCCCCCCAAAGGGTTAACTTTTTCCTTTTTATACAATTCCATTGTTTTTGCATTTAATTTTTGTTTATCATCTTTGTATTTCTCTCGCAGTTCTTTAACCATTGGCTGAATCTTCTGCATCTTTTTCATTGAGACATTAGATTTATGCGTTATTGGCCAGAAAACTGCTTTTACTAATACTGTTAAGACTACGATTGCCCAACCATAACTGCCGACATAACCTTTTATGAATATTAATAGATAGAGCAGCCATTGGGCTATAGTTTCAAGGAACATAAATGCCAGGTGCATTATTTGTGTTGCTCCAGGGGCAAATGCTTTCAATAGTGTTATATCTTTAGTTCCAACGTAATATTGAAAATTCCACGTATTACTTTGATTACCATTTATATTTACATTCTGAATTATACCTGCTGAGTATATCAGATAATATTTTGCTGTTTTACCATCTTTTTCTGTAACCTTAACCTGATCTCTAAAGTTTAAGTTACCTCCTACAAAATTTCCATTATTGCTCAAAGGCTTTAAAATACAAGCAAAATATTTATCGGATAATGCAAGCCACTTGATTGATTGATTTTGATATTCATTAAAATCGCTTGAATCACCTTTTTGAGATTTTAAATCACTGTTTTGTGAAAGCAGTACATCAATTCTATGTGATTCACTTCTTGCAACATCACCTGATAAATAGTGAACAGGACGTATGCCACCGGCCCAGACATTCAGTTCTCTAATGTTTAAGCTACTGCTGGATAAATTTTTAATTGTAAACGAATAGTCTACAGTATAATCTTTGGCAGTTTTCCAGTTTTGAGTTAATAAAAAGCTTCCTCCATTAGCTGTTGAAAACTCTCTTTTTACAGTGAGCTGAGATTTATCATTACTTGTTATTGGAGGATAAACTTTTTCTAATGTCCATTTTACATTTTTCTGACTTACAGAAAGAGCTCCAGGTGTTATATTCTGATCCATTACAACTTTGTTTTTACCTGCAGCATCATAAATATTTTTAAGTGTTACAGAAGTAATAGAACCTTTAGCAGGATTAATATGTAATATCATTAATGATTTAGGCGAAGTTAACGAAACTAGCGGATATTCTTTTTGTAAACCGGCTAAATCTATAGTATTTGATTTATTATTATTGCTGATTTTTTCACTTGTCTGTTTGTTTGTATTGGCAACTTCCGATTTTGGAGTATTAGATTTTTCAATCGGAGCTTTAAGTGATGGAGTCGCAGCCTTTGCTGTTTCCGGTTTAACAACCTTTGTTTGTTGAGCGGTTTGTTTTTTCGGAAGTAAATCTAGACCTTTTGGACCGAAAATAGTATCCCATGAGAAGAGCAATATTACACAGATTACAATTACTACAATTGTCGTTTTATCGAGATTTTTAAACATTTACTTTCTTTCCAAAATTTATTTATTATTTAATTTAAACCTAATTTTATCAGGTACAGGATCATACCCGCCTCTACAATATGGCTGACAGCGCAAAATTCTATACGTTGATAGCATTATACCCAGAAACACACCATGCATTCTTATAGCTTCAATTGCATATTGAGAACATGATGGAGTAAATCTACAGCAATTTAACCACGGTGTAAGAAATTGATAAATTTTTATCAATACGATTAACAAAAGAGATATAATATTAGGCTTTTTTTCTATTTTTGTTTCCATAATCCAACTTTTTTACAGGAATTTATCATTTCTTTGTGTATATCCTGCATTTTTGAGTTGATCATACTTTTTCTTGGAATGAAAACAATATGATTCACTTTAAGTTGAGCGTTAATGAGCCTGAATGATTCTTTAATTAGCCGCCTTACGCGATTTCTAGTAACTGCTTTTTTACTGAATTTCCTACCACATATTATCCCATATTTTAATTTATTATCTATAGAATCTGTAAAAATTAACAAAAAATATTTACTAACATATTTTTTGCCATTTCTACGAACATTATCAAATTCAGATTTTAAGCGCAGTGAATTATTACTTGATAATGCTTTTGAATCATATTGTATTTTAGATGAATTTTCATTATTTAATGTTCTTTTTTGCATACAATATATTATTTAATCTAAAAGATATTTTGTAGTATTAGGCGTTAATTAGTTTAAGCACAAATTCTTTTTCTACCTTTAGCGCGACGTCTTTTTATGATATCTCTGCCTGCTTTAGTAGCCATTCTTGTTCTGAAACCTAATTTTCTTTTTCTTTTTAAATTAGAAGGTTGAAAAGTTCTTTTCATTTTTACATTCCTTTAAATTTTATTTAATGATCAAAATTTAATATAAAACAAATTATATATAACGTTATAATATAATA